>CAYLXJ010000321.1:1879-3004 GCA_964387385.1 uncultured Pirellulales bacterium | reverse complement strand
CTTACCTGTCGCCTTGCTGTCTTGAGTTTGTGAGTTTCGCGGGTTTTGCATCGCAATGGGGGCAAACCGAATGTAACGCAGGAAACAACTGGTGCAACGGCTTCGATTTCATTCGCGATGGTTCCGTTAAACTTGACGATTTGAAGGCATTTACCGACGGATGGCTCGACGGCATATAGCGGGAAATTGTGATGCTTTAAAATAGTTATAAGGGGCAATACCCTTTAACTCTCAATTTGCAGCAACGACGATTTCTCCAGCTTTTCGGCCTGCTAATCTGTGGCGCAATTACGCTTCGGCGAACAAGCCGCCGGTAATACGGTGACATAACTTTTACCGCACGGTTTACGAGCCGAGATGGTAGCTGAACTCGACTATTTTGGGCTTGGCCAGCTTGCGATAGTCAGCCATTTTAATCTTGACTGCTTTGTCGTGCGTGCCGGCCTGAAAAACTATATGGTCGTCGCTTTCGAGCGCCCTGTCCATAAGGGTCGGTATGTCATACAAGTTGCCGAAAGGCGGCTCTGCCCCAAGTTCGCAATCGCCGCAAAGACGCCCAATTTCTTCCTCTTCGGCCAGCTCCACCGACTTTGCGCCGAGCTGCTTTTTCAGGGCGCCCAAATCGACCTTGTAGCAGGCGGCCAGCACACACATCATAAATTTGCCATCCACCTTCACAATGACGGGTTTGGCAACGAATTTACCGGGTTCGTGCTCTGCCGCCGCCATTTGCTGTGCGCTGAACGTCGGCTTGTGCTCCTTCACCTCGTACTTCACCCCCGCCTTTTCAAGATATTCCAGCACCTGCATATCAGGCCCTCCAAAATAAAGTCCCGTTATATGTCCCCCCGCTGCCCCTTAGGGGCAAAACAGCGGAGGCCGCCTCAATCTTGTTTTTACCCCCGCGGCCTTGACTTGTCAACCTTTGTCTTTAAAAAAACCTTTTGCCCCCCGAACCCATTCTGCATAAAATCGTATAGAAACAAAACTTATAAAACGGTCCATATATTTTGGAGGTCCCGAAATGAACGCTGTGGCTTGTTTGACAAGAAACAAAAAACTGTCTTATACGCAAACCCTTTTCTGTGGATTCGTAATCCTGTTATTAATTACCCCCCTTACAAT
>CAYLXJ010000321.1:434-1869 GCA_964387385.1 uncultured Pirellulales bacterium | reverse complement strand
ATCGACACCTTGCGCCAGTTGGGCAAGGCCTTTGCGACAATCGCGGAAAAGGCCTCCGCGGCGGTTGTCGCCATTAAAGTGGAAAAAAAGGTAACGGTCGAATACCCTGTCTTCCAATCCCCTTTCGGCGATGACGGCTTTGACCCGTTCAGCGATGATTTTTTCGACTATTTCTTCCGCAGAAGAGCACCACAGCAAAGGCCCCAGCAGCCAAGGCGTTCCCCAAAACGTGAATTTATGCAAAGAGGCCAGGGCTCCGGCTTTATTGTTTCGGAAGACGGCTATATCCTCACTAATAATCACCTCGTCGGGGACGTTGACGAGGTAAAGATAACGCTGACCGACGGCAGAAGCTTCACGGCAAAACTCATCGGCGCAGACCCTGAGTCCGATATCGCCGTCGTCAAAATCGACGCCAAAAACCTGCCCTATCTGGAGCTCGCCGATTCCGACAAAATCGAGGTCGGCCAGTGGGTCATCGCCATCGGTAATCCCTTCGGTCTAAGCCATACCGTCACAGCAGGAATTATAAGCGCTAAAGGCAGAAGCGGCCTCGGGATTTCGGCATACGAGGATTTCATCCAGACAGACGCAGCAATCAACCCCGGAAACTCAGGCGGCCCCCTTGTTGACCTCGACACCAAAGTGGTTGGTATAAATACCGCCATCATCGGTCCCGGCAGCAACATCGGCATTGGCCTGGCTATACCCATTAATATCGCGAAATACGCATACGAGCAAATCGTCTCGAAGGGTTCCGTCACACGCGGCTATCTGGGCGTCGTTATTCAGGACCTCACCCCCGAACTGGCCGAACAGTTCGACCTCAATGATGTGAAAGGCGTCCTTATCCCCGACGTTACAAAGGATTCCGCCGCCGACAAGGCGGGTATGAAGGCAGGCGACGTGGTGATTGAATTTGACGGTCAGCCCGTTGAGAAGGCATCAGAACTCCAAAACAAGGTCGCCCTGAAAAAACCCGGCACAAAAGTAGAAATTGTCGTCCTGCGGGAAGGCAAACGCAAGAAGCTTACCGCCGAGCTTGAAAAACGTCCTCCCCAGGAAGAGCTTGAGGCCGCCAAAGGAACCGCGTCGGCGGAAAAGCTTGGCGTTACTGTTGAAAATCTTACGGACGAGCTGGCAAAACGCTACGGCTATGAGGGGCTAAAAGGCGTGGTAGTTACCGCTGTCGAGCCGGACTCTCCCGCCGCAGGCGCCGGCATTCAGCAGGGCAGCTTAATACAGGAGGTAAACCGCCAGCCGGTTGAGAATGTCAAGCAGTTCAATGAGCAGATTAAAAAGGCCGCCGAAAAAGACACGGTAATGCTGCGTGTAAGGTTTGAGAACCGAAGTATTTTCCTCATCCTGACGCTGCCTAAAGATTAATTTTCAGTGGCACGGCCAAGCCTGTCCCGAGCGAAACCGAGGTAATGGC
>CAYLXJ010000321.1:0-424 GCA_964387385.1 uncultured Pirellulales bacterium | reverse complement strand
GCAAGAAGGAGGTTTGAAATGCAGGCGATTCTGCAGGATTGGGAAAAAATTGCCTGGGCTGCCTGCGCATTTGTCGCGGCGATAGCGGTCGCCGTCGTCGCGCAATTTATTCTCATCAGAGTAATCAAACGGCTCGGCAGACACATCAAAGACCTGCCCGCCGAATCACTGATTAAGCACTGCGGCAAAGTGGTGCTGTGGCTGTTTATTTTTCTCGCGATTCGAGTGGTCCTGCCGATGATGGCGCTGCCAGAGGGGCTTCACGAGTCGGCCTCACAATTTCTGGCCCTTGCCCAGATTGCCCTGTTTTCCGCCGTCCTTATCAAACTCACATATGTTTTCAATGACTACCTCCTTCAGCGTTTTGACGTTGCCGTAAAAGACAACCTCAGGGCCAGAAAAATTCATACCCAGCTTAACGTCC
>CAYLXJ010000320.1:0-3011 GCA_964387385.1 uncultured Pirellulales bacterium | reverse complement strand
TTACGGATACAAAACTACTCGTATCCTTAGGCGACCGTGAAATAAAAGGACTCGAGGATATTTTGATTGGTTACATTACCGATGCCTTAGGCCGGGCGCCCAAAATGACGAAATATATTGTTAGTTTATAGTTCGCTATTCATAGTTTATCGTCAACGAACAATGAACGATGAACCCCGTTTCCCAAATTAACAATCCCCCAGCCGCTATTATTAGCCCATTTTACAAATTTGCTGTTTGGCAATAAAAAAGCCAGATTCCAAAGTAAGAATCTGGCTTCGGAGGAGGGTGATGAAAAGCCAAGAAAAATGACTTGTTTACGTTCTCTACAACTCCTATTATCGCCTATCCTGTATAATCGCCCTCTATACCGAATTTTCTTTAATCAAATTTGACCCGTTAACTACTCATTTATATGTCACGGTGTCAAGTCAAAGGGGCCGATTTTCATAATTTTTTCGCTTTTTCGTTCAAAAACCCTGAAATTACTCCTAAAAACACGATTATTTTACGCTTGATATTTTATTTTTGTTCGTTTATTTTAACTGTTTAGCTGTTATTTTTTGGAATATTTGATATGACCGGAAAAATCACTATAGCTGATTTAATCGAGGCCAAACGTGAGGGCCGCAAAATCGCGGCTGTAAGCTGCTACGATTATATCACCGCGGGCCTCGTCGCCAGGGCCGGAGCAGATATGATTCTCGTGGGCGATTCCGCCGCCCAGGTCATTTTGGGACACGACTCTACACTGCCTGCGACTATGGATTTTATGGTCGCCATAACACAAGCCGTCCGCAGAGCCGCTCCTGATATCTGCCTTGTCGCGGATATGCCGTTTTTATCGTATCAGCTCGGCACTGCTGAGGCGGTCAAAAACGCCGGTCGGTTCGCTGCCGAATGTAACGCTCAATTGATAAAAATCGAGGCATCGAATGCATATCTCGATGTCGTTAAGGCAGTCAGTGACGCCGGTATGGCGGTAATGGCACACATCGGCATAAGACCACAAGCAATCGGCAAAATGGGCCGTTTCAGGGCCGAGGCATCGACTACAGAAATGGCAGTTGAGCTTATCGCTCTTGCAGACCAAATCGTAAAAGCAGGCGCAAGCGCATTATTGCTCGAAGGCGTCTGCGCCGAGGTCGGCAAAATCATAACACGGCGGTGTGAACTTCCTGTAATCGGCTGCGGCTCAGGACCCGATTGCGACGGCCAAATCCTCATCGCCCCCGATATCCTCGGCTTGACGACAGGCCCCCGGCCGAAGTTCGCAAAAACATTCGCGAATCTCGCCGACGCCTCAATCGTCGCATTTACCGAATACGCCAACCAGGTTAAAACAGGAAAATTTCCTGATACCGAGCACTGCTACCTTATGAAAAAAGGCGAACTCGACCGCCTCTTAAAAATGCTCGAAACCAGCGCCTGAATTTATACCGAAGGAATCAACTGAATATGGAACAGGTTGCGCCGATACCTTTGTCAGTTATAATTTGCGATAGGGTGATTTTTGACCGAATAACCGGTATGCCGAGTGTCATCAATATCATCCAGACCATAAATGCCCCTAAATACCCAGTCCGACATAACCAGCTTATATTCTTTTGCGAAATGACCAACGGTCACGGCGACACACGCGTTAAAATCCGTCTCGTTGACCTCGAAAATCAGGATAAAATAATTTTCGAGCAGGGCCAGCAGGTTAATTTCAAAGACGTCAGACAAATCGTTACCGTCGCGATAAACTTAATGGGTATTGTTTTTCAGCATCTTGGCGAATACCGTTTCCAGTTATTCGCCAACGACACCCTCCTCGGCGAAAGGTCAGTGGTTTGCAAACAAATCGCCCTGCCTCCAAATGTAAAACCTCTCGACCAGCCGATGCCCCCCGAACCCTCTTAAAAACACAAATTTTTGAAAACTAATTAAGCCCCATAATAATAATCGAATCTTAAATATAATTAGATTTTATTTCATTTCAGGCCTTTACATTTTACCCATATTAACAATATTGTTCATTTTAACTAAAGTTTTTTTCCGCATATCCCCGATTCCCTATATTACCTATATTAACATTTTGTCGTAAATGAGAAAATTAAAAACCGGGACGCTATTTGGAGACAGATTATGATTCGAGAGGAAATCGTCGAACGGTATCTCGATGCCCTTCTTAAGGGCGATAGAAGAGCCTCAAGGACCGTTATAGAGGAAACGCTTCAAACAGGCACTCCAACAAATCTTGTTTATATGGAAGTTGTCTGGCCTACAATGGTCGAAATCGAACGGCTTCAGCGGGCAGAACGGGTAACACCCGCTCAGGAGCATCTGGCCAGTCGGATAAATCGCTCAATTGTTGACCAGTTGCAAAATAAACTGCCGAAAAGACCAGCAAAAAATAAGAAAATCGCCGTTTGCTGCGCTCCCGAAGAATTACAGGAACTCGGAGGCCAGATTATCGCCGATTTGTTCGAAAGCGACGGCTGGGATGTGAAATTCTTAGGCGGAGGCCTTACTAACGACGACCTGCTTGTTTTTGTCCACGAATACGCCCCTGATATTTTGCTCATTTACGGCACAAGCCCCAGGCAGGCCCCTTCGGTCCGTCAGCTTATTGACCGTATAAAAGAGGTCAACGCTCATCCGAATATGCAGATTATGGTCTCAGGAGAATTGTTCAACAGGGCAGAAGGCCTCTGGCAGGAAATCGGCGCCGACGCTTTCGCCCCCTCGGCTGAACTTGCCCTCGAAATAGCATCAGGCACCGTTCCTATCGAGCCGATATCCAGAACTATCAACCGCCGCAAAAGAAAACAGCAGGCCGTTTCAGAACAGCAGCAGGATGTCCCCAGGGCAATGGCAGGTTAAATATAGAATAAAAAAATAAAAAGGCCGCAAGTCCGATTCGCCGGGCCTGCGGCCTTTCTTTTATATGTAAACCCCCTTATTTTCCGCGTTTTCTCAATGTAAATATACCGCCTAATCCCAGAAGCAGCATCGTCATCGGTTCA
>CAYLXJ010000319.1:0-3072 GCA_964387385.1 uncultured Pirellulales bacterium | reverse complement strand
ATCGGATTCGGCCATTTGTCCTGTATCAGTTTCCATCCTCTGTTGCGTTGTTGACTGTCTCAGCGATGAAACGAGTGAATAGCTTAAAAGCACTGTGCTGGTTGAAACGACGACCAAAAGGATTTTTTGAATTAAAGGAAAGCCAAACAAGGGCGTCTTTTTAGTTGCCGTCTGTAAATCGGCAACAGGCGATGCGGGCGAAGTTTGGTTCGCCGAAAGTTCTGCTGCGGCTTGCTCCTGCGAAGCGGGCACAGCTTCGCTAACCGGTGCATTTTCCAAAGGCGAGGATTCGCCTGCAGGCGGGCTTGCCCCAGGCGATTTTTTCTCTCGCACCAGCCGTCGTTTCAATATTGCCATCGTTTTACCGCGATATTGAGCGTTTTTGACTTAATAAGTGCAAGGACTATGCCAGAACCTGAAAGCCCAATACAAAAGTGCGTAAGTCAAGACAAAATAAGGGTTTATGCTCTTGCGGCCTTATGCTCTTGTGCCCTGAGAAGTGTAAGGAATTTGAACGCGGCGCACCGAAGGTTGCTATTTTACCCAGATTAACAACAAAAGAAATGCTTAACAGATTGAAAAAACGCTACTCGCCTCCTTCAAAATAATTGAATATGTATGGCAATGTATGGCTAAGTAAGGATAAGTTGTGTTTTTAATCTAAAAACGAAGTTAGCCATGGATAAGTTGCATTTTTAATCAAAAAAACGAACTTAGCCATAGTTATCCATTGTTTTGTGGCGTGCCCGACTCGCCCTTTTGGTGCGGGCCCGCTTCGCCCGCGAAGCGAGGCGAGCGAGACCTCGCCTTTAGGCGTGCAAAGTCAGCAGTCGGCTTAGTTTGTTCGAGATGCGCTGTAAATCTTGATGTCTGGAGTAACATTGCCGAACTGCTCAATGTCGCCAGCGAGTTTACGCAGCCGTTCAGGAAGACCCTGAGTGCCCGCACGCCAGATAGTGCCGTCCTTGAGCCGAACCGTGCGCACGTAGGCAATGCTCGTGAACACCTCTTCCATAGTCAGGCCATACGTCATATCGCTTCCCGAAAACCCGGGTTTGAGCGGCGTCCAGTTCTCGATGTCGGTGCCCGTAATGGTCCAGCTTTGGCCGTTTATACGCTGGTTGAAGGCGTCGTACCTGAGAATGACAATCTCGAAGGCGACTACCGGCTGTGTGCCGATGTTCGTCCAGGTCATGCTTTGAACGAACCGGCAGCTGTTCCTCTCGTAGCGATTTCCGAACCAGAAATTAGTCAGTTTGATGTAAGGGCAGTTGTTGTCGATGAGGGCCTGGCTGTCAGTGTAATTCATTACGCTTTCTGCCCGAATTTGTCCGCACATCAAGGCAGCGAGTATCAGCGACAATAAAAACGGACGCGGGATAAAAGCAGAAACATAATGGTCCGCCGGCGGCACAATTGCGAATTGAGCTGATTTTCTCGTCTTCATTTTTTCACCTCCAAAAAAATTTTTGTCAGGCGCGGATATTAACTTTTGCCTTTCTCGCTGAAACGAGCAATATTATATCTTTTTGCCTTCGTCTGTCAAGGGAATAACCCGGATTTTCAAATTGGAAATCTTAATTCGACTGCGATTATACCGAAACGAGGTCCGACTTCATTAACGTTTCGCCGGACAGGCCCGCTGGTATATATGTGCCTTTCTGGATGTTGTGCTGTTTGACTTTGGCGTAAAGTGTGGCGCGGGTAATGCCCAAAAGCGATGCGGCCTTTGTTTTTTGCCAGCCGCTTTCCTGTAATGCCCGTGCAATCAGTTCGCGTTCCGCCTTATCGAGCGAGAAATCACGATGAGGTGCCTCGTGAATCATGTCTCGTGAATCGTTATTGTCGAGCGACGGGTCACGAGCGAGGAGCAGCGGCTCGTTATCAATCAAGACGCTGCTTAAGCCGATTTTTTCGGTTGTTTCAAGGAGAATTGCGCGTTCGACGACATTTCGAAGCTCGCGGGCGTTGCCGGGCCAGTCGTGCTGCTCGATGCGTTCGAGGGCCATTTCGGTAAAAGACGTGATTTTTCCCGTCTTGGCGGGGCATACCGTCGAGGCTTTCAGAAAATATTTTGCGAGAAGCCGGATGTCGTCGCGTCTGTCCGCCGAGCGAAGCGGCGCGATGGTTACGGGGCATATATTGAGGCGGTAATAAAGGTCCTGCCTGAAACGTCTTTGAGTAACTTCTTTTCGCAGGTCGCGGTTGCTTGAGGCGATAATTGTTGCCTTGCAGGTCAAATCGGCTACGCCGCCGACCTTCCTGAACGTCTTTTCCTGAAGGACACGCAACAGTTTCGCCTGAAGGTCAAGCGGCATTTCGCTTATTTCATCGAGAAAAATGGTTCCTGAGCCGGCCAGTTCGAGAAGCCCCGTTTTTTCCCTGTCAGCGCCGGTGAAGCTGCCTCGGGAGTGGCCGAACAGCTCGCTTTCGAGCAGGTTTGCCGTCAGCGCAGCGCAATTAACCGCCACAAACGGCTCATCGGGATGACGAATGTTATGCACTGCTTTTGCCGCGAGTTCCTTTCCCGTTCCCGTCTCGCCGATTATAAGAATGGGGTTGCACTGGCTTTCAGCGACGAGCCGAACCATTTTCAAAGTGCCGAGTGTCGCCCTCGATTTTCCCGCCATTGAGACAGACGCCGCTATCTCTTCAGCGAAATACTCGTCACTTGTTGTTCGGCCCGCGTCAATCGAGGCCCGAGAGCCTAAGGCAGGGCCGCGTGTCTCGATTTCACTTATGACTTGTCGCAACTGCTCGCTGTCTTTAGCGTCTGCAAGATAATAAAGGTTGTCCGCCTTTCGGTAAAGCTGAGGATTGTCATCTACAATCAAAACAGGAGTTGTAATGTTATTGCCGTTTTGTGCTAAAAGACGCAGCAGCTCATCGACTTGTGTGGTATCATCTGAGATTATCAAATGAGGATTGACCGTTGATATAATATCAACGGCTTCAATCGGCTCATCTGCTACGAAAATTTCACGACCGACACGACGAGCCAGGTCCTGAATTTCAATGTTTCTGCTTATTACTACAATTCTGTGAATAACCATTATGTGTCTATACATAAGC
>CAYLXJ010000318.1:348-3073 GCA_964387385.1 uncultured Pirellulales bacterium | reverse complement strand
ATTTTAAGGATGTGTATATGAAAAAAGTAAATACAGTTTCGTTATTTGTCGTCCTTTTTATAATGGTCAGCTTGGGGTATTGCGGAACCGTTGATTATCCCTACGAGGTGGGCAACTGGCGCGGATTTCGTTCAGCGGCAGTAACCTATACGTTCGATGATAACACCTCAAAACAGCTTCCCGTAGCAATACCGATTTTCAACGAATTCGGCTTTAAGGCGACGCTGTATCCTGTTATAAACTGGGGGCCAAGCTGGACCGGACTTCAAAACGCCGCTGCCGTTGGCCACGAGGTCGGCAGCCATACTGTGTCGCATCCCAATTTGAGCGGTTTGTCCATTCCAGACCAAACCACTCAACTGGTTAATTCTCAGAATACCATTAATTCTTACATCCCGGGAAATCAATGCCTTACTTTGGCCTATCCCTATTGCGCACCGAGCGACCTGACGCTTACCTCAACATACTATATTGCCGCACGGCACTGCCAGGGCGCCATTGAGGCAAATACTCCCTCGAATTTTTATCAGATAAGCTCGATAATCTGCGGCAGCGCCGGTTCGGTAAACTCAACGTCGGCTTTCATTACGAAATTTACAAGCGCCGCATCCTCAAAGGGGTGGTGCGTATTTCTGCTGCATGGCATCGATAATGACGGCGGATACTCGCCGCTTTCGTCAACAATCCTCAGGGAAAGCTTACAATACCTTGACGACCGAAGGGGTACGTTCTGGGTAGAAACTTTTTTAAACGTTGTTCGATATATAAGAGAACGTAATGCCGTCTCGGTCACGGAATCATCCAATACCGGCGATATCATAACTTTGCAGGTAACAGACGCTTTGGACAACACGATTTACAATTATCCTGTAACCATACGCAGGCCCCTGCCGGAGGGCTGGCCGTCCGCTGTTGTCACCCAAAATGGCCAGGCGGCAGATACTTACGTTCTGATGGTCAATTCGGTCCGCTATGTTATGTTTGACGTTGTGCCGGACGGCGGCGACGTTGTGCTTACAAAAGACCTCTACGGCGATTTTGTGGTCAACGGCATCGTGGATATGAACGACCTTGGCTATTTTGTCGGCTCCTGGACGACGGAGGACTGTAACGATACCAACGGAGTAGAGCTGAACGGTGATTGTATAGTCAATTTTTACGAATTCGCCGTAATGGCCGAAAGCTGGATGCAAGAGCCATAATTAGTGTAAAACGGCTGCAAACATAATTAACAGCACGGGATATTTTATGTTTAATTTCCCCCATTGTTTATTTTGACTTGACATTTGAACTTTATAATATATTATGCTAAACCCTTTTATAAGGAGATTGTAGTGGCAAAGAAGAAAGATATTGAAATTGTGGCGGCGGGGCATACCTGCCTGGACCTGATACCGGTTTTCACAATCGATGGAAAAGTCGATAAGATGACCGACGTCCTCGTGCCGGGGAAAATGATAAATATGGGCAAATGCGTCGTCGTAGGCGGCGGGCCTGTAACAAACGCGGGCGTCTCAATCAGGCGTCTGGGTGTTAAAACCGAGCTAATCGGCAAAATAGGCGACGACGACTTCGGCAAAGAAATACTGAACTGGTACGAGGAGCACGAGGGGCACTTCAAAGGCATCAAAATGGTCAAGGGCGAATCGACCTCATATACTATCGCCATTTGCATCCCCGGCATAGACCGGTTTTATCTGCATCATTGCGGCGCCAACGACACTTTCGGCTATGAGGATATGGATTTCGACCTTGTGGCTCGCTCGAAACTGATGCTCTTCGGGTATCCGCCGTGGATGAAAAAGTTGTATGATAATACCGGCGCAGAGCTGACAAAAATTCTTAAAAAGGCCAAGGACCTGGGGACAACGACTGTTCTTGACCTTTCGCTGCCGGACGTCAGTTATGCCAATAATTTCGACTGGAAGGCGATTCTCAAAAGCTGGATTCCGCTTACGGACATCATGGTCCCCAGCGCGGAAGAGATTTTCTATTTCCTATACAAGGAAAAATTCCTCGAAAAGAAGGCCAAATTGGGCCCGAAGGAAAGCGTCCTCGACCATATGACCGTAAAGGAAATTTCAGGCCTCGGCAAAGATATGATTAAGATGGGAACGCCCATCGCTATGGTAAAATGCGGCTGCAGGGGCTTGTACCTCAGGACAGGCGACAAGGAGCAGCTCAAGAAATTAGGCGAAGCCGGCTGCAAGGACCTCGATAATTGGGCAAACCGCGAGCTTTGGTTCCCGGTTTACCAGGAAGATAAGTTCGTCGGCGCGCTTGGCTCGGGCGATTCGGCAATCGCGGGTTTCCTTTCGGCTTTTGTACGCGGAATGTCAATTGAGAACTGTCTGCGATACGCAAACGCCGCGGGGAGTATGAATGTAACGGTGCCTGACGGATTATCGTGGAACAAAGGATTTGACGAACTGACCAGGCGAATTAAAGCGGGCTGGAAGACAAAAGATATGAAAATAGATGAGACCGGCTGGAAAAAGCAAGGCGAATTCTGGGCCGGGCCTGATAACAAGGGTAAGTGGGAATCATAAACGAAAAAACACAGGAGTTCAGAAAAATGGCGAAGAAAGTTGATGCGAAAAGAGAAGCGTTTATAAGCAGGAAACTGGCAAAAATGACGCTGGAGGAGAAGGTCGGGCAGCTTTTAACATTTACGAGGCGAGGTGCTATGCTTACGCCCAGCGGGATCGAGCAAATAACACGGCTG
>CAYLXJ010000318.1:0-338 GCA_964387385.1 uncultured Pirellulales bacterium | reverse complement strand
CTGCAGTGCGGCGGGCTTTGCCTTGAGCCCTACGCCGTCGAAACGTGCAAGAACCTTTACTGGGGCAATTCCCAGATTGACAGGAACTTCAAGCCGCCGAAAGATTACTTTACCATCTCGAATACCTATTTCGCGGGCAAAAACTTCGGCATAAGCATAACTCCCGGCGATTATACAAAAGACCTTAACAAACTGCAGAAAATCGCGTTGGCAAGGCCCTCAGGTATTCCGCTGCATATGACAATCGATTTCGAAGGTGACTTCAAAAACGATTATATGTCAGGCGGCATAAGGCAATTTCCCCCGCCGATGGGTATGGCCGCCATCGGCGATCCAAA
>CAYLXJ010000317.1:0-3097 GCA_964387385.1 uncultured Pirellulales bacterium | reverse complement strand
CGACTAAGGGTTTTCGACTTGCGCGCTTTTGGCGAACAGTTGTATCATACATTTGTTTGAAACATTTGTATGAAACAAGTGTTTTATTCAGGGCCTTAGGTTGAGCGATTTCATAACGGGGAGGTTTTTGGAAATAAGTTTGTGTCGCTGCCGGACGCAGGCGTAAGAGCGGCCTGGGTCGGCGGGAGTGTTAAGGACGTAGTCGAGCATTAAATCGACGGTGGTTTCTGCGACGTGGCAGCGGGTGTCTGAGGAGGCGTAATAAATCAACAATTGGCCGTTTTTGCGTGCGACCCAGCCGTTGGTAAATACGACGTTCGAGACGTCGCCGATGCGTTCTTGGCCCTGTGGGGCAATCAGGTAACCGCCGGGTTCGGCGATGAGCTTATTGGGTTCGTCGAGCTTGGTGAGGAATGCGTAAATTACATAGCGCAGGCCTGCGGCGCAGTTGCGGACGCCGTGAGCGAGCTGGAGCCAACCCTTTTCGGTTTTGATGGGGGCGGGGCCGAGGCCGTTTTTGACTTCCTTGATTGTGTGATATTGCCTGTCATCGACGATGGTTTCGGGTTCTTTGATGACGGCGTGCTCCATATTATCGCAGAGTCCCCAGCCGATGCCTCCGCCGGAGCCGGCGGAAATGAAGCCGTCCTGCGGGCGGGTGTAGAGGGCGTATTTGCCGTTGACAAATTCGGGGTGCAGGACGACGTTTCGCTGCTGGGGCGAGGTGGTTTTGAGGTCGTCGAGGCGGTCCCATTTTTTGAGGTCTTTTGTGCGGGCGATTCCGCATTGAGCTGTTGCGCTTGACAGGTCGCCGCGCGGGGCGGTCGGGTCTTTTCGTTCGGAGCAGAACAGGCCGTAAATCCAGCCATCCTCGTGTTTGACAAGGCGCATATCGTAAACGTTTATATCGGGGTCGCTGGTTTCGGGCAGGTCAACGGGATAATCCCAGAACTTGAAGCCATCGACGCCGGTCTTGCTTTCTGCTATTGCGAAAAACGATTTTCTATCAACGCCTTCGACCCGTGCGACTAAGCATATTTTGCCGTCAAATTCGATAGCGCCGGGATTGAAGGCGCAGTTTATGCCGAGACGCTCCATCAAGTTGGGATTAGCTTTATAGTCGAGGTCGTATCGCCAGAAGACCGGCGTATGTTCAGCGGCCAGGACGGGGTATTTATAGCGATAGAAAACGCCATTGGTTTCCTTTACTCTGGCGTTTTTCCGTGCGATAAAACGGTTGTGGTCGGCAAACAGTTTTTTAACTTTTGCGTCGAATGTTTTCTTGTTCATATTTTTGTTCCTGTATTTAACCCCCAGGATAAACCTGGGGGCTTTCAGATTAGTTTTCTTCGAGTTTGTTATACCAGTTGAATTTCAGGAAAATCGAGGTTACGACAAACACCGCGATTGAAATCCACATATTCCTGTAATTTCTCAGGATGAGGTATATCGGAATCAGGACAAGCGGAAGCTGCCAGACGATGCCGACGGCGCAGTTGACCATATCGCGAGAGAAGTTCTTATTGGGCACGAAAGACGAATCCTCTCTGCAGACCATATCGCGAATGGGGCCCCAGAAACCCCAGGGTCGGACCTGCTTGTAAAACTTTTTAAGCACTTCGATGTCGTCGGGCGCCGTGAGCAAGCTGACAACAACGGATGTTACCAAGCTTATGCCCAGGATAAACGGGAAGAGCGCCATATTGCGTTCGATACCCCAAAGCACCGACTCTTTCATAAACGGTATAGGCAGCAGAATTGCGGCGGCGATGCCTGAAATCATTCCAGAGAAATAGCCCATACCGTTAAACCGCCACCAGTACCACTTCAGGACGTTTGTCGCGACGTATCCGCCCCACAGGCCGTTGACAATCCACTGGGTAACAGTGTTGACGTTTTCGGTCATAAAGCCGAAGAAAATGCCCACAATGACTACGATAATTGAGCAAAAATAACTTGCCCTGACGTATGTTTTATCGGGGGCGTTGGGATTGACGAATTTTTTATAGAGGTCGTTGACGACGTATGAGGCGCCCGCGTTTATGGTTGAGGTGAAGGTGCTCATAAAAGCGGCCAGCAGCCCGGCGAGGACAAAGCCGATGAGGCCCGCGGGGAGAAATTTGCTGATAACGTTGGGCAGGACCTGCTCGACGTCGAAAGCGCCTCCCATTTTGACAATCTCATCCTTGAAGAATACAAGCCCGAGAACAACGATGCCCGTTACCATAAGATAGCGAGGGAAGAAAAGGACAAGCGATACAAAGCCGCTCATTTTCGCGGCCTCTTTGGGGCTTCGCGTCGAGAGGATTCTCTGCATATCGTAGTTTGGTGCAGGCCCGGCGATACTGAGCAGGATTCCCTTGAAGAGCATCATCGTAAAGAAGATGGTGAAAAGCTCGAAGCCGTCTTTTGAGATTCGCTCGGCAAGGGCTGGGATGTGCTGCGACCAGTCGAGATTGACCGACCAACCGAAGGACAGGTTATGCCAGCCGGCGGGAACCGCGGCGTTGATTGCCTCGGCGGTAGTGTGTTTCATCGCCACTATTGCGATACAAACTGAGGAAATGGTCATAAGAACGTATTGAATCACGTCGGTAAGCGTAACGCTGAACATACCGCCGAAAATGACATAAATCGTAGTTACGCCCATAAGGATAATCGCGTAAGTATTCGGCGAGAGGTCCCAGGGAAAGAAAATCTGGGCGAATTTGCCCATACCGCGAAAATCATACGCGAGAAAGCCGATAACGCTGACGATTGCGAAGATTACGACGCTTATATGCGATAATTTTGCGCCAAGGGAGTCGCCGAACCTTGTGGAAATCCACTGGGCGCCTGTCATAACGTTTGACCTGCGAAGCCAGGCGGCCAGAAAGACCATCAGGAAAATCTGGTTAAAGACGGGCCAGACCCAGGGCAGGAACACGCCCTTTAGCCCATAGACGAAAATAGTCATCACAAGCCACATAGTGCCGGTGATATCGAACATACCGGATGCGTTGGCGACTCCTAAGACATACCAGGGAATTACGTTGCCGCCCAGAAAGTACGATTTGAGGTTTTTCCCCGCCAGCTTCGACATAGCGAACCCGGCGGC
>CAYLXJ010000316.1:0-3153 GCA_964387385.1 uncultured Pirellulales bacterium | reverse complement strand
ATTGGTTTCATTTTTTCGGACAGCCGCACCATTATCGATAACTCGGAACTGCTCGTGCTTTTGTCACCGCATATTTATAACAATGAGCCGATTTCAGCAGAGGAGATGGCAAGGTTTAATCAGATTAGGCAAAACTCGCTGATTACAACGAAAGACGCGCCTAAAACGAAGAAATCATCCAAAAAGTAACTGGTAAATGCGTATTTTGCTAACTTTCCAGGCGTTTTAGGCCGATAAATATTTAGTTTTATATAGGTAAAAAAGCGGGGGCTGGAATCCCGACGGGTCGGGATAAAAAGGAGAAGCAGAGATGTTTGGTTTGTTTAAATCGGGTAAAAAATCAGGCAAGCCCAGGATTCTCATCGTCGATGACGAGCCGGATTATGTGAGCACTATTCAGCATCATCTCGAATGGAGCAATTACCAGACGGTCGTGGCTGTCAACGGCAAAGACGGACTGGAAAAGGCCGCCTCCGAGCATCCGGACTTGATTCTGCTCGATACAAGTATGCCCATAATGAACGGTCACGAAACGCTCGAGCATCTCAGCAAAGACCCCCGGCTAAAAAGCATACCAGTGATTATGGTCACTGCTGCCTGCGAGGTTGACGATATCGCGACTGCCTCTTCTTTCGGCGTCGTCGATTACATAGCAAAGCCCTTCGATTTCGCGGAACTTAAGGAAAAAATCGCCAACGCCCTCGAAGGCAAAAAGTCCCTCAGCGTGTAATTAATTTGTGTTATCTTATGAGTTGATTAATCGATGTCTTATTTTAACTGCTGTGATTGGATTGCAGTTTCAGATTCGCGTGTGGCCGATTTCATCGGCATCAGGAAATGAAACGTAGTCCCCTTGCCGAATTCCGATTCTACCCAAATCCTTCCGCCGTGCTTTTCGACAATGTCTTTTGATATAGCAAGGCCCAGGCCTGTTCCGCCTGTCTTGCGATTGCCGCCGCTTGCCAGTTGCTGAAACTGCTGGAACAGTTTCGGCAAATCCTCCTGTTTCATCCCGCAGCCGGTATCCGAGACCGAAACGCGTATCGAGTTTTCTATCCTGCGGGTGGCTATTGTGATACTGCCTTTCTCGGTGAATTTCATTGCGTTGCTGACAAGGTTGGTCAGCACCTGGATGATTTTATCGTTGTCAAACGTTATGTGCGGAAGGGAACTGTCGAGGGCCAGTCGAAGTTCGACGCCGTTTTTATTAACGGCCTTGGCCATCGTATTGTAAACGGTCTCAATGGTGTTGTTGATAGAGCCGTCCTGCATATTGAATTTTGCCCTGCCCGACTGCAGCTTCTGGAAGTCCAGCACGTCGTTTATCAGCCGGGCAAGCCGGTCTATATTGCGCTGCGCAATTTCCAGCACCTCCCGCTGCTTTGGCTTAACCCTGCCCGCAGCGCCGTCCATAATAAGGGCTATATCTTCCTTTATAATGGTCAAAGGCGTCCTAAGCTCGTGGGAAACAGTCGATATAAACTGCGATTTGAGGTCCATCGCCTCTTTGATTTTCCTGTCGGCCTCCACTCGCTCGGTTATGTCCCTGATGACACCTATCGAACCGGTAACCCTGCCTTCCGCGTCTTTGAGCACGCTCAGGGACACGTCAACGTCGATTATTTCCCCGTCTTTCTTTAGCATCTTCGTTTCAAGGTGGTGCTGCATTCCTTTCTGTCTTACGTCGTGAGTCCTGATTCTTTCCCACTCGCCCGGCGGATAAAATGTCTTTATCGGCCTGAGGTAAAGCTCTTCTTTTGTCATCCCGAGCATTTTTTCCGTAAACTGGTTCCAGGAAATCAGCCGCTCCTGCTCGTCTGCCATTGTTATCGCCACTGCTGAGTTCTCGAAAATTGTCCGGTATCTCTCCTCGGCTATCTGCAGGGCGCGTTCCGCCTCGCGACGCTCGGTTATGTCCTCGTATGTGCCAAGTATCCCCACGACCTCGCCCGCCGAGTTGTGAAGCGGCACTTTGTTTGTCTCAAGCCATGCCTGCTTGTCGTCTGCCTGCAATTGCGATTCGATTATGTGAAACTCGGGTGAGTTTGTCTCCATCACGCGCAAATCGCATTGCCTGTAATGGTCCGCCTCCTCCTTGCGCCAGCATAAATCGTAGTCCGTTTTGCCGATGACCTCATCGGGGCTGGACAGGCCCGCGTGACGAGCGAAAATGAGATTGCATCCCAAATACACGCACTTGCGGTCCTTCCAGAACACCGCCTGCGGTATGCTTTTCATCACCAATTGCAGCATCTGCTGCGACTCGCGCAGCTTCTCGGCGACCTTTTTTCGCTCGATGGCGTAAAGAACGGTCTTGACCAGCGAATTCTCCATCGCTGGCCCTTTTACTAAATAATCGCTTGCGCCGCTCTTTATCGCCTTAAGGCCCGTTTCCTCGTCCTCGAGACCCGTTAGAACGACGATGGGGATATTAGGATTGACCTGGCAGACCTTCTGAACAGTTTCTATACCCGAACTGTCCGGCAGTCCCAGGTCAAGCAGCACGATGTCATACAAGTCGTTTCGCAGCCGTTCGATTGCCGCCGCCAGCGTGCCGGCAGATTCGATTTCGAATTTGGCTGACTGCGTGCTCTTTGTAAGCGCACGCTTGCCCAGACGAACATCTATTTCGTCGTCGTCAACCTGCAAGACCCGTATCTGGCCGTTCATATCTTGTTTCTCTTGTTCTGGGTGATGTGGGTGTCGGCAAGTTCCGATAACATAAAGGGTCGCTCTGTATTGTTTCTACCCTGCCGCTCCATTTATCGGCATTTTTAAGACCCGATTTCAGAAGAAAAACACGATTTTTAACGCAAAATCCCGCAAAAAACGCAGTTTAGCCAACACTATACCGGCTACGTTATTACAGGCGATAACGCCGGCAAATACGTCAACTGGGACGAAAACGGCAATATGACGGCGAAAGACGAGTCACAAGCCACGAGCATCGAATATAACTGGGATAATAAATTAAGGTCAGCCACAAAAGGCACAGAAGGCATTAGCATCAAATACGACCCGATGGGAAACCGCGTCCTGAAATTCAACAACACAATAGCAAGAAAATATATCATTGACATCGTCGGCGGATTGCCCGCGGTTTTGATGGTTCTTGACGCCGCTAACGGCAACGCTATATTGAAGTCCTATGTT
>CAYLXJ010000315.1:2544-3168 GCA_964387385.1 uncultured Pirellulales bacterium | reverse complement strand
CGATGAGCTTGTCCGAAAGGCGATAATCCGCGAGCTGAACCGACAGGGGCAAGTGTTTTTCGTCCATAACCGCGTTAAAACAATCGAAAATAAATGCTGGGAGATTCAAAAGCTCGTCCCCGATGCCCGAGTCGCGATTGCTCACGGCCAAATGATGGCTCACGAGCTTGAGCGGGCAATGATAGATTTTGTGCTTTGCAAAACCGACGTGCTGGTCTGCACGACAATTATCGAGTCGGGCCTCGATATTCCCAACGCAAATACTATGCTCATCAACGACGCAGACCGCTTTGGCCTTGCCGAGCTACATCAGTTAAGGGGCCGGGTCGGCAGATACAAGCACAGGGCATACGCCTATATGCTTTTGCCCGCGTCCCGGCCGATTACGCCAATAGCCGCAAGACGGCTTAAGGCCATCGAGGAATATTCACACCTGGGCGCCGGCTTTAGAATCGCCTTACGCGACCTTGAGATTCGCGGTGCGGGCAATATCCTCGGCGCAGAGCAGTCGGGCCACATTCAATTAGTCGGCTACCAGATGTATTGTGAGCTATTAGCCAACGCAGTCAGACAAATCAAAGGTGAGCCGATTGAGCAGATACCCTCAGCCAATATCGATTTGGG
>CAYLXJ010000315.1:0-2534 GCA_964387385.1 uncultured Pirellulales bacterium | reverse complement strand
TTTGGGTTTTGCCGCGACCATACCCAAAAACTATAGTCCCGCCGACAGGTCTCGGTTGGATGTTTATCGCAGGATTGCCGTTGCCCGAAGCGACGAGGAATTAAACCAGCTCGCCGCAGAGCTGGCGGATGTTTACGGCCCGCTGCCTGATGAGGTAAAATCGCTTCTCGATATAGCGGGACTACGTATCGCCGCTGGCACGCTCGATATAAAAAGTATTGTGGCACATGCGGGAAATCTGGTATTTTCATTCCCGGCTGACGCCGGCAAAAACGCTAAACGATTGTTTAAAAACGTCGCAGCAAAATATACTGTCGCCGATGAAACAACTGTTTACTTACACTTGCCGAAAAGTTATTTTGAACAGCAGACGCTTTTGTCGTTCCTGCGAAAAATTTTAGGAGTCAAAAAATGAAAAGAAACCTGCTTTCGGCTACAGTTTGTCTCGGCTTAATGGCCTGCCTTGCTTTTGCGATAAGCCCTTCTGAAAAACAGCAGATAGATAATTTCAAGGTATCAACGCTCAAGGGTATGCCCGGCGTGGCAGTCGCCGTAAGAATCGCCAGAGACGACCCCAATACGCTTCGCCTGTTAAAAGAGGAGGACCTTCAAAGAGATATTGAATTTGCCCTGCAAACCGCAGGCATCGAGGTCCGCAGGCCGACACCGGATGTCGGGCTTTATGTCGTTATAGTCAACGTTGCAATGACGGACAAAAACGGCCTTGCCTGCGCGTTCCACGTCCAGTCGTCGCTTTTACAGATTGTCAATTTATCCAGAGACCCGTCTATAAAAACCGAGGCCAAGACCTGGCCTGCCGTAAGCGAGGCGCGCTTCGGCGTCCTGCCCCTCAATATGGCAAAACGCCTGATAACACAATCCGTCAAAGACCAGACCGCCCACTTCGCCGAGGACTACAAAGCAGCTAATCCGAAAAACTGAAAATTGGTTGTGAAGATACATAGCTCAAATTTTGAAAGATTTATGAATACTAAAGAAGCATTCAGTGAATACGCTCATGCTTTAGCAGAATCGTCAGTTATGTTAGCGATAATTTGGGTTTTGCTTATAGGACTCTTATCACCTCCCGACCGGCCTAAGATACCATCTTCATGGTTTTTGATATGTCCTGCAATTTGCATTCTCTTAGCAATGATGGCCCTTGCGGGAATAAGAAAGTCAGGTCATCCAAAGGGACGCCGTTGGGCAAAGGTTGGGATAGTGCTTAATATAATCCTTCTGGTTGGTGGAGCTTATGCAATTCACAGCCAGCGTCTATTTGAAAAGATGAGAGATAAAGGGCTTTGCGCACATGAACTAAGAAAGATCGGAGAGGAGTTACGTTTATATCGCAGCAATCATCACGGAGCATATCCAACACCTGAAAAATGGTGTGATTCCTTACTGCTCGTTTCAGAATCGCATGCTCCTGAATTCGTGTGCCCTAGCAGCGATGTAAATTTCTATTATGTATGGTTAAAACCAAATGAAAAGCCGTCATTTGGTGAAGAAATGATACTTAGGTGGGAACAGGAAGATGGAAATCGGCAGTATGTGCCCAAAATATGCACTTATGCAATGAATCCAGATTGTGAGCCGAATTCGCCGGCGGATTTGGTGTTGCTTTTTGAGACAAAAGGCGGCTGGAATCAATATGGCGGGCCTGAATTGCTGACTTTGGATAATCATAAAGGAGAGGGCGCCAATGTTTTGTTCAATGACGGCCACGTGAAATTTATCAAGCCGGACGAGGTCGGGAAACTTAAATGGAAGGCGGAGCCGAATGAGATGAAACAGGCGGTTTCTCAATGAATTTTGAATTTGTATTGTAATTTGACGGGGTGTTAAGTAAACTTTTGCCGCGATAAAAGAATTGCCACGAAGGCACCGAGATACAAAGTATTTATAAATTTCTTTTTAGGGCTTTTGTGGTTTAGTGGCAGTAAAAATGAGGCCAAGGGAATGGCAAGAAGACAAAGAGCAGATGTAAAACAGTGGTTTGATTTTCCTCGCGACTCGTATCTGGAGCGCACGAGCAGGCCTGTTTATGCACTGATGTTTCTGCTTCCTTTCATAATTTTCTACGAATTAGGCACAATCTTTATCAACACAGACGTCCTCAGTGAGACGCAGATCCGAGTTGTCGCTTTTGTCTGGATGCAGCAGCTTCTCGGTCTCTTGGGTTTCAGCGGCAAATTTCTCTGGGCGGCGCCAGCGGTGGTTGTCGTTATCATATTGCTCGCCTATCAGCTTGTATCGGCCAAGCCATGGTGGGTCGTGTTTACCGATATGCTGCCGATGGCGATTGAATGCATACTGTTTGCAATACCGCTTATAGTATTGAGCTTGTTTTTGCATGCCTCATACGTCCCGCAAAATAACGTTTCTGCTTTGATGCAACTCGCGGCGGAACAGAATGCAGTCGTGCAAAAAGGCGCATTCCTGCTTGCCGATATTGTTACTGGCGTCGGCGCGGGGATTTACGAGGAACTGTTATTCCGGCTGGCGCTTATATGCCTGCTGATGCTGCTGTT
>CAYLXJ010000314.1:0-3175 GCA_964387385.1 uncultured Pirellulales bacterium | reverse complement strand
ATTACAATCTCGGAGCCGAGGTACTCAATAATGTCGGCTTTCAAGGCAACCCCCGGCTGGCCTTCCGCATCAGGCATAACCAGCGGCCCTTGCAATAAAGCCGTCGCCGCGGGATTGAAACCGTAAATAATGCTTACAAGCTCATCGAACGCACGGCGTATATCGAGGTTCAAAAAAGTTACCGAATACGCCGAGGCAGGAATAAAACGCGGCGGCCTGACCGACTGCGATTGCGTCTCCAACATTTTCAGGACGCCCCTTCTCGTGCCGGTAGTCCGCAAAAATGCTTTGCCTGCAATCGAATTGTCCTCGCTTACGCCCATCGAGCAGCCCAGGCCGGTAACGTTGTCAAAGCCGAGGTTTGACATCGACATCTTTTCCTTGCCGGTTGTGTCCGAGGCGATGATTTTATTTACCAACTGCTTGATATTAACGTAAAAATCGATGTCGTGCTCAGGCCCGACCGCCCCCATCGCGGCCATATAATCGGTATCAGCAGCCAATGCCGAACCTCCCGAACCCTGCATACGGCTTATAGCAAACTTCACCGTTTCAGGGTCGTTACCGGAGATAAGACAGTCATCAATAAAACAATAAACATCTATTTGAGGCGGCGGCTGCACCGTTTTGTAAATCATATTGCCGTCGCCGCTGTTTTCAAAATCCGGCACACGCTGCGGGGCCGACTTGGTTGTAAGCGTAACGATATTCACGTCCCTGTATTGCTCAATCGACCGGTGGACGCCCTTCTCAACTGCCGCGGCAACCTTCTTTTCGATAGCTTCCTTTACCCTGCTTAAGTTTGTCCCCCACTGCGAAATCACCAGAAAAGTCGACTCCTGGTCAGGACTTACGCCTGCAGGCATCACAATCGCAAAAGACACTCGGCCCTGCGGCAGGCCGTTGACATCTATCAGACCCTTCAGGGCAGTAACAGACCCTGTCTCCTCCGCCATTTTCTCTTTTATTTTTGCGGTCAAATTCCCGACGAACAGGGTCATAGCGGGGTCTTTATACAGCTTGTGAATCGACGTCTTTTGTAATCCGGTTTGCAGCCGGCTGAAATTGTCGATATCAACAAACACAATCGTCTCGGCGGGAACAAGCTGCGCCGACTTCGGCAGGCCCTCGGCCAGCGAGTTTGTTAAAAAACCAAAGTCGCAGATAATACAAGCGGCGATAATTATCCTTGTTGTCATTTATTTATCCCCGGACTAAGTTTTATGCGTTTCTTATCCGGCTGGATATATCTGTATCCGGTGTTGGGGTTGTCCTTGTCATAGGCAAAAGCATCTCGATTATCGATGAAATGTTTGACATAATCGACCGGTATGGCAAAACCCAGCCCGCCGAAGAAAATATAGCCCATATTAGTAACGCCGATGACCTCGCCTGCCAGATTAAACAACGGCCCGCCGGAATTGCCGGGATTAATGTCTGCGTTTGTCTGGACGTAAACAAGCCCCTCGAATGCCCTGTTGGTTGTGCTTATAACGCCATTTGTCACAGTCCGCTCGAGGCCGAGGGGATTACCGATTGCGAAGACCTGCTCGCCGACTTTTATTTTATCAATGTCGCCCAGACAAACGTAATTGAACTTAAAATCACCCGCCTGTTCAACCTGCAGCAGCGCCAAGTCAATAAAGGGATTGATGGCCACAATTTTTACGCTCTTGAAAACCCTTTTGTCGAAACCGTCTTTTGCCTTCTTAAAGACCGTAACCTCGATTTTCGTCTCTTTCTCAACTACGTGATAATTTGTTATCAGATACCCCCGCTCGTTTATGAAAAACCCCGACCCCATACCCGCCGGGCTGCTGACTTTTACCACCGCTTCGCTGACTTCCGTTACGCACTGCTCAATCGTCTTTTTTGGAAAATCTCCCGTATAATAAAGCCGGCCTTTGCCGGATTCGCTGATTTTGGGCTGAGTTTTCAAGGCCGGTGCGTTTATTTCATTGGCCTCGCTGTAACTGTAATCGAGCACGTCCTCCTTCGGCACAGCTACAACAGTTACGCCTATATCAACGTAAAGCCGGCCGTGCTTTTCGGCTACAATATCGCCGATGAGCTTTTGCCCGCCCTTGATCTCCACAACATCAGCCGAGGCGATTGCGGACAACAGACAGAACCATACGGCAGCAGCACTGATCTTCCTTTGTATCCTCATATATCACCTATAAACATGATGTGAGTATTTTAAGTTATCGAGGCAACGGTTTCAAGGAAACTGCTGACTATTCAAATGAATTCTGTTAAAATACCTGCTTCTTATAAAAATCAGAAATCGAAAATGGTTTTCACGCTTCACAGATATATTTTTCGCGAGGTTTTCAAGGTTTTCGCCCTCGCAACGGTGGCTCTTACCCTGATGATGAGCTTGGGGAGTGTTCTGCGCCCGGTTCAGGAATACGGTGTAGGCCCCGGACAGGTCCTTCACCTTATGGGCTACTTCCTGCCGATTACACTCACTTTTGTTTTACCGATGGCGGCCTTATTCGCTACGACGCTTGTGTATGGCCGGCTGGCCAGCGACAACGAGCTGGACGCCTGCAAGGCAAGCGGCATCTCGCTTTTGCCCCTTGTCTATCCGGGACTAATTCTGGCCATTATGGTCGCAATCGCGAATCTGCTGTTGAGTTTTTACGTTATGCCCGCCTTCGTGCATCGAGCGGAAAACTCGCTTAAAAACGACGCAAGACAGATACTATTCAGGAACGTTCAGCGAAGGGGCTACTACCCGCTGCCTCCGGACAAACGATACAAGATTTATGCTGATGGCACAGACATTAAAAATAACGTCCTCGCGGGCGTAGTGGCAGTGGAAAGCGGCTACGACGGCGGGATAAAAAAAATCATTACGGCCGAAACCGCTAAAATCACATTCAACCCCCACGAAAAATTCAACGAGGTCCGTATCACCGCCCATAACACCCACCAGATGGGCCCTGAAGAAGACGCCGGTTTTTCCGCTGAATGGCTGTCGCTTACCGCCGAATTCGGCTCGCTCTTAGGCGACGACGTCAAATTCAAAAAAATCGACGATATGAAGCGAATCAGACGTGACCCGATGCTTTTTGACCCCGTTGCAAAACTGGCGCGTAAGGTTTACGCGCAATTCACTCTTGAACTTTTGGGGCAGGACATTAATGATACAATCGCCGCTGATTCGAAA
>CAYLXJ010000313.1:0-3221 GCA_964387385.1 uncultured Pirellulales bacterium | reverse complement strand
CCGCACCGAAGTCGTTACCATACCCAACGGGATAAACCTCGACAAGTTCAAATTCGCCGAGAAACCGCGCGGCAAAAACCTCGCATGCATCGGATACCTGAATATGAGAAAAAATCCAATGTATCTGCTTCAGTGTATGCAGAAGCTGCATTATATCGACCCGCAGTATAAGCTGTATTTCGCAGGTGTTTTTCAGGACGCTGCATTAGAGCAGTATATCAGGTATATGGTAAAGACGATGGACATAGCCGACGTGGTATTTTTCGACGGCTGGCAGGACGATGTAAGTTCCTGGCTTCAGGACAAACACTACATCGTATCAACGAGCATCGGCGAAAGTCAGGGGATGGGCGTTGTAGAGGGAATGGCCTGCGGATTAAAGCCAGTCGTTCATAATTTCCCCGGTGCAGACCAGATTTTCCCCTGTAATTGCATTTTTAATATCTCGGAAGAGTTTTGCAGGCAAGTTTGTTCCGAGAATTATGAGCCGAAGCAATATCGCGAGTTTGTGGAAAAAAGGTATCCGCTGAAGAAGCAGTTAAGCGAAATCAACAAATTATTACTGCGTTTCGAGGCCGAAATTGACGCGAGGAAAGCGTCATCGGGAAACAGGAATTGTTAAATAGTCCTGCGATGTCTCAGGCAAATGAATTTAAAAGCGGGCCTCTGGTCAGCGTAATACTGCCGACTTTTAATAGGCCCTTGTATCTGGCGCAGGCGCTCGAAAGCGTCGTGCGCCAGAGGTATCGCAATTTACAGATTATCGTAATCAACGACGGGGGAAGTGACGTAACAGGCATAGTTGAATCGTTCAGCGACCCGAGGGTTATTTTTATTAACAGAAAGCAGAACCGGGGAAAGGCCTTTTCGTTAAACGAGGCACTCGCCCGCGCCGAGGGTAAATATATCGCGTATCTCGACGACGATGACATCCATTACCCTAATCATATCGAGACGCTCGTTGAGGCGCTGGAAAACGACGGCAGTTGCGGCGTAGCTTATACTGACTTGTACAAGGTTTTCTGCAGGATTGCTCCCGACGGCAAACGCACGGCGTTAAGCAAGATAATACAGGTCAGCAGGGACTTCGACAGGTTTGTAATGCTGTATTTTAACCACGTCCTGCACGTGAGCTGTATGCATCACAAAGACCTTTTAGACAAGACCGGCCCATACAACGAAAACCTCACCGTCCTGATTGACTGGGATATCACCAGACGTCTCGCGTTTTTTACAGATTTTCATCATATTACACAGATTACGGGGGAGTATTTTTATCCGGAAAGCAATAGCGATAGGATATCGCATAAGCAGCGCAAAAGCAGGCCGGATTATACTCGTAACGCCCTGACTATACGCACAACAAGACCTGCTAAACCGTGGGATAAAATTGCTGATTTGTCAATTATTGTTCTTGCCGAAAAGCTCGACAAGCAGGTGGGCGCCACTTTGGGCCTTATATGGCGATATACCTTTTATCCTTACAAGGCCTATCTGCCTATACCTGCCAAAGATTTTGACTTTCTCAATACCGATATGCCTAACGTCGTCAAGGTTCCTGTTGATACATTCTCAACACGATTACAATGTATCGATAGGATTCTTGCCGATTGCGATGAAGAATTTGTCGCGATAGTGCCCGCGGGTTTTCCCATTCGAGATATGTGGATTGAGGACTCGTTGTACGCGCTGCTGAATACCTCAAATAATTGCGAGGCGTTTGAATTGGAGGGTTCAACGCCGACTTGCAGGGCGGTTGTAGCGCATAAGGAGCATTTGAATCTTGTCCGAGGAAAATACCCGCAATTATCAATTTACGAAGGTCTGTCTGCCGCAGGTATAAATGTCAGGCGGATAAAACCTGATGAGATTCCATTCCAGTTTGATACCCTGCTTGAGAAAGCCGGCCAGGATGAGGAAAACGGCAATTATAAACAGGCCGCGGAGGTCTATGAGTACATCGGCCGAAACTACGGCAATCAGCTATGGATGAAATCATTGGCAGTGGGCGCCCTGTTTAAGGCGGGCAATTTCACAAAGGCAGCGGAACTTGTCGCAGAAATAAATCAGCAGCGTCCGACTGTCGAAACATTGCTGCTTGAAGCGAAATTAAAGCGCCGAAACCGCGATTTCAAAAGGGCGGTATCTTTACTCAGAAGCGCTGAGGAAATGCTGACCAATATGGAATTTTCGGATATGAGTGCGCCGGTTATTACAAATGCGTTAAGCGAAAATAAGTAGGAATCAGGAAATGCCAGAAGAAAGAACCAACGCCGTTGTGACTACACAAAATGAGATTACAGAGAAGAACGATTCGACTCAGCATTATAACGTGCTGATTCAATTGGGTGATTGCCTTACATCGGTAGGCAAATACGACGAGGCGCAGCAGCACTATGAAAAAGCTGCGACACTCGACCCGGACGCTGCCGGGCCTTACGTGGGACTGGGCGTCCTTGCGCTTCAGAAAAACAATCCTGACGATGCCGAGATTGCCTTCAGAGTCGCCTGCCGGCTTGATACGAATTGCGCAAGGGCCTACGCAGGACTTGCCATGGTCGCACAGCAGAGGATGCATTACGTCGAGGCCTTCAATATGTATCTTAAATGCCTCGAGAACGAAAACGATAATCTCACCGCGTTATTGGGCCTGTTTCAGACGTCCTGCCAGATGGGCTCGTTTGAAAAAATCATTCACTACCTGCAGGCCTATCTCGAAATGCACCCCGGCGATGTGTCGGTTATGTTCGCCTTGTCGGTCCTGTATATGAAGGACGGCCGATTGAACGAGTCACGCAAATTACTCCGGGACGTTCTGGCTTTGGTGCCGGATCACAAAGACGCGGCTAATCTTCTCGAAGAGGTTGAGCGAGGATTGTCGCAGGCGGGAAAAGTTGAGGCGGCAAATCGATGAGTTCAGAGTGCGACAATCGGCTATTAGAGGAGCTTGGAATGCTTCTTGAAAAACAGATTGCTCTCGCTCAAAAGGGCAGCTTCGGGGCTGTTTTACGGATAGCGGGGCAAAGCGAGACAATTGTCGCAAAAATCGCTGAAGCCCGCCTTTTTGAAAAACCGGAACACAAAATTACCAAAGACCGCCTTGCGAATCTTTATCGCGATTTACAGGTTTTACTCTCAACCCAGCAAAACGCCGCCGCCGAACAATTAAAATCGCTCCGCAATGGCAAAAAAACACTGTCAATTTATCGCAGCAATATTTG
>CAYLXJ010000312.1:0-3243 GCA_964387385.1 uncultured Pirellulales bacterium | reverse complement strand
GTATGGGCACTACTGCAAGGTCGGCCTGCATTTACGATGATTTGAATATCACATGCGTCGAGCTTGCGCCAGAGGTTTATAAATGTTTCGGCTATTATCACAGTGACGCGCAAAAAGTCATAAGCCGGCCGAATGTCCGATTCATCGGCAACGACGGCCGAAACTTCCTGCTGCTAAGCCCCGACAAATATGACATTATCATTGTTGACCCTTCACCACCCATTTATAACGCCGGCACGGTAAATCTCTACACGCGGGAATTTTTCACCCTCTGCAAAAAATACCTGACGCCCGGCGGCGTCATGTGCCTGTGGTTTCCGGGAGGCAGCTTGGACGACAATCTGGCCATAACCAAAACGTTTAATTCGGTTTTCTCGAACATGACCTTCTGGAACGGCCCCCGCGGCTGGGGCTTCTATTTATTCGGGACACTCACACCGACCAATATCGAGAGGGGAAAAATAGAACAGGCATTTACAAATCCCCGGCTTGTAGAAGATTTGAGAGAATATGACAACGTATGCGTATCAAGTGAGCAACTTTCGAATCTTTACGCGCTTCGGGATGGACAACAACTGAGTGAATTTACAAAATCTGCGCCGATTATCACTGACAATTACCCATATACCGAATTTCCCCTATGGAGATATCTGCTTCGTAAAGACCGATAGGCACCTTGGCCATCCGCATCTTTTCTGGATGTGAACTTTCAATGCTTTTTATGATATACTTTATGTAATGAGAGTCCGAAATAAAAGATACGTAAAAAGCGGCTGATTTTATGATAAAATGGTTCACATCTTTATAAGGAAAGTACAAAGATGAAGTTATTAAAATTTGCGTTAGTTACGATTGCAGCGATATTAGCCCTCACGGGTTTCACAGAAACAGTTTTAGCGCGTTCCAGCATATCTGTAGGTTTCGGTGCGGGTCACGGCGGTTTTCACCACGGACATCACTGGAGTGGGCACCATCATAATTACTCATCCTTTTTCATCGGCGGCTCTTGGTTTTGGCCTGATTATTATTATCCCAGCTATTACATCGTTGAGCCGGCTCCAGTAGTCCTCGAAAGGGCACCTGTGGTAATCCAAAGGCCTGTAACTTACGTGCAGACGCATGGAGTCAACGCGAATACTTTTGAGGACATGCGGCTCAAAAAAGCCCATCTTCTCGTGATGTTCTATTCAGGTAATAAAACCCAGCGAATCATAGCGATAAAAGAACTGGCAGGATTTTCCTTTGATGACAATGTCCGCAAAGCCATTGAGAAAGTTTTACTTTCGGACCGCGATGCCGAATTGCGGAAAATAGCGGGACATGCGTTGGGCGAGGTCAAGAATGTAAAAGCCAAATTCGCCCTCGAAAAGGCGCGTGTGTTCGATACTGATGCCGACGTTCGCAAAACGGCTGAGGATTCAATCAGAAAAATAGAAGGAAGCGCCTCTTGAAATTCAGAAGTCGAATTCAGCAACAACAGGCGTATGGTCGCTGGGGTGGGGTAATAAACGGGGGGTCTTGTCAATATAACAAGCTGTGCATTTTTCAGCCAATGACTTCGTTGCCATAATATGGTCTAATCGCCAGCCGAAGTTGTGTCTGACCGCGTTAAAGGGTCTGTAATCCCAGAAGGTATATTGCCCCGGCTCCTTGCAGCGTAGCCGGAAAACGTCCGTAAAGCCCCAGTCCATTACTTTTTTAAATTCCTTATGAACTTCCGGATGATAGCAAACGTGGCCTAATAAACTCTCTGGGTCATAAACATCAATCGGCTCCGGCGCGATGTTCAGGTCGCCAACCCACAAAATCTGGTCTGTCGGCTTGAAATTCTTATCGAAAAACCTGCGTAATCGCCCGAACCATTCGAGCTTATACTGAAATTTATCGGAGTCCGCCATATACCCCTGCGGGACGTATGTGTTGACAATTATTACTCCGTTGATTTCAGCTTTTATCAATCGGGCCGGATCTTTCGGCTCATCAATAAAACCCGCCTGAACGTCCGCCAGCCGGCTTTTCGCCAGAATCGCTACCCCGTTATAACTCTTCTGCCCAGAGAATGCATAATTGTATCCCGCCTCGTCGAAAACCTCTGCCGGAAAGTCCTTGTCCTGCACCTTTGTTTCCTGCAAGCACAAAACGTCAGGCCGTTTCTCATTTAGCCAATCAAGCACAATCGGAAGCCGTGCCCGAAGCGAATTGACGTTGAAACTCGCGATAATCATCGCTGCTTACCCTCTCGCATAGTCAGCAGGCCCAACAAAAAACTAATCGTGCTCTCTGCGCCCTGGTTTTTGCTCACCCCGCCCGCCCCCAATCCGTCGCCGCAGCCCTTGCTTGCCTCATCGTACAGGAAAATCCCTGAATCGTTCTCGCCCATAAACCGGTTGAACGCCTTTTCTTGTAACGCTCGATATTTCTTGTCTTTTGTTGCTCCGTATGCGGCCTTTAGCATAAGAATTGTCCCTGCGGCCTCGATTGGCTGCTGGTCAAACTGCGCCTTTTGTCCCCATCTCGGATACCAGCCATGAGTGCCGATGAAACTGAAATGTTTTCCGTTAAAGGTATGATGTAAAAGAAAATCACACGTTTTTTGCGCTACTTGCAGATATTTCTTTTCTTTTAATTCCACGGCTGCTGTAAAAAGCGCATAAGGAAGCATTGCGTTATCGTAAGTTAGAACATCCTCGAACCAGAGCCAATTGTCCGGAGGGCGGATGACAGAGGACAGAGGACGGCAAAGCGCATCAGCAGCATATTTCATATATGCACGCATATTAACTGCATCTGGAAATTGTGTCAGATAGCAGGCCAGGCCAAGAATTGAGTAAGCCATACCCCTTATGGATTGTCTTTCGATAAGCGGCGCCGAGTTATCGAAATGTTCCTTTGCCAGCTGTATATAGTTTGATGACGGGGGCCGGGCCAGAAGCTCTCCGAATGACCAAAGCATACGTCCCAAGGCGTCATTGGCCGGCTCGGCGGGCGTCCAGGACCTGTCGAAATTCATAAAATTCCTGACGGTTCCGTCGTCGTTTTGCGAGTGAAGAACAAATGCGAAATATTTATCTAATAATCGCAGTGATTCATCATCGTGGTATTGAGTGTAGAATTTATTCGCGACAATCAAAGCCCTGGCGTTGTCGTCAGTTGTATAGCCCTCTTTACGAAGGGGGGTTGTGAATTTTGCGTGCTGAAAAAGCCCCGTGTCGTCGGTCAATCGCTTCAAATGTTCCAGCGATG
>CAYLXJ010000311.1:0-3247 GCA_964387385.1 uncultured Pirellulales bacterium | reverse complement strand
AAATCAGCGTATTGAGCGACAGCCCCAGCATAAAAATAAGGTCCCTGCGGTGTATCGCGTAAGTAAGCAGAATTATACTGCCCACAAGCGATATATACCAGAAAGCTACCGGTACGTGGGAGCGTTTTTTGATTTCGCTTGCTATCCACTGCACGATGAATCTGCCCCCGAACACCATCTGGCCTAATAAACCCACGGCAAACCAAAATGGATTACCCGCTACCTGCTCTGATATCGTGCTTCTGAAAAACTCAGCTACTGACTGCAGCATAAACGTCTCCTTATTGATAATTGATTACTGATTACCGGTAATTTATAATCCGCCGATGGTCGCTATAAGAATCAATTATCAATTATCAATCATCGATTATCAATGATATTGGCGCGAAGACAGAAAATAACTATCGCTTTTCTGATAGTTTACTGGATTGTGCTTGCTGTCGTTGCACATATACCGATACCGGAGGTGGTTTACAAAGCCCGCGTATCCGACAAATGGCTTCATTTTCTGGCGTATCTTAACCTTGTTTTTCTATTGTGGTTTGCCGTCCGTCCCGACAGCAAGGTGCGATTGCGCAATGGAATGGTATGGCTGGTTTTTCTGATGACCGCCGCTTACGGCGGAATCGACGAACTGCTTCAGCCCTACGTGGGAAGGACTAAGGATTTAGGGGACTTTTTGGCCAACATCGCCGGCGTGTCGGCCGGCTTGATTTTATTCGCTTTTCTTGCCTTCTGGCAGGCGCTGCCGGCAGTGCTTGCTATTACAATCTTTGGCCTGACGAACCTTGCCAAGGCCAATCTTTCAACGCTTGTTCCAATTTGGAATACTCTTTTTCATTTTTTTGCTTACGGCTGTCTCGCTCTTGTGTGGTGCCGGGTTATGAAACAATGTTTTTTTTATAAGTCCGTCGTCGCGACTTTCGGAGCCCCGTTTTGTTTTCTGCTGGCAGTCAAGGCCAGCTCATTACTATTGGGCAGGCATTTCGCAGTTACCGACCTTCTGTTCGCTGTTTGCGGGATTATTGCCGCCTTGGTTATTTGCCGAATGGCGTATAAAGCGGGTCGCCTATAAGGAGCATTTGCCAGGAGCAGAACGGCTGCGTGCGATAAAACGCCTCGACGAGACACCGGCCGTTTAATAACTCCAGAAAAAACTCACTCGGGTTCGGAAATGCGTGCAAATACGGCTCATTAACGGCTCCCATCGTCGCGGTAATCCCATCCATGAGCATCGCCGGACACCATTGTGTGCTGTTGGGGTCGCGCAGGTCGGCCGCCTCAAAACTGGCTACGTGAAAACCAATAGCACCATCGACAAAATCGAAAGCATCCACATATCTTCTCAAGCTGTACCAGCCGCAGTAAATCGCCGTATCCGGGCAGCTTTCCGGCTCAAAAAGTTTTTCTGTCCTCTCCTCTTTTACCTCAAGATTAAGCCGGTTTCGTCTCGGCCCAATACCGGCGCCCGCGCGCAGCCGTAAAAGCATCGCCAAATCCCTAAGCGACTGGTCGAAATGCGCCATCGAAAACGGCTGTTTGTCATCAGCGATGCCGCGGGAATCAATACAAGCAGTTCCCCTCAATCCCTTCTTTTCCGCCGTGATTGCCTTATCTACAAGTCCTTTGGCTATCTGGGGCGTCGGCCCATCAAGCCGACTGACCATAAGCGTCAAAATCAGTTCTTCGGGATATCTGTTATTTTTATTCAATTGGTTCGGCTGCCAGCGATACATCTCGTATGACTCGAACAGCACCATCGAAAGTTCGCTATCGACGCTTGCCTGTGTGTCCTTGCCTGAAATGCGGTCAATCTCGCTGTGAACCTGCGCAAGCTCTTTTTTGATTCTGTTCTTTGCACTCGTCGATTCTCTGTTGGCATTTACGGCCTCAAGCTCTTTTTCGTATCGTTCGGCGGTCGATTTAAGTTCGCCGAGGTGCTTTTGCTGGTCTTTCAGCTCGCCTCGCGGGCCAACCTTATAAGGCACTCCGTAGGTAGTCAGCAGGCACTTTATTCTTCCGCCCCCATCATTTTTCGTTAATCTTTCCCGGACCGGTTCAGCTATACGTTTGTCATAATCGTCTCTGCTTATCGAATCAGCAAGAGTATCGCCTAACGACAGCTGTAGGATGTTTTCCTTTGGAACATCTCGTTTTTGAGAATAATAACTGCCAATCTCAACCGACGATGGAATGTCGGCATTGAGTATTACGAGGATTTCGTTCGGCTCCAATGCCTGCCCCGGCGTGCTGAATCCGAAAAGAAATAATAATACAGCTACAGCTATCTTCGATTTCATAATCATTCTAAATCCCGATACAACGGGATTGATAATTTGCCATCTGCCGTCATAATAATCAATCATAAATAAGGAATAACAGAATGTTAGCTAAAATAACCGGTTTTGGAATGCACCTCGCCTGGCCGCTGAAGTATTGGCTCGTCGGCCTGGTTTCACTCATTGTCGGGGCAACAGCAACGTGGCTTTGCGAAAAAATCGCGCTTCGTTTGAATATCGTCGATAAGCCCGACAATCTCGTCAAGACGCACCGTAAGCCAATACCTTACTTAGGCGGCATCGGAATTTTCGCCGGGCTGTCCGCTGGTATCCTTACCGCCTTGTTTTATCTGCCGGCCGATTATACACCGGTTACACACAAGTGGCTTTTTGGAATTTTAGCTGCCGGCGTGATTGCCTGTGTTACCGGCTGTATCGACGACATCGTCGATATTAGGCCCTGGCAGAAAGTCCTCGGACAGGTCGCAGCGGGGCTTGTCCTGATTGCGACAGGTGTAACGCCGATGTTTTATACCCTCGACCAGCCGGTTAAATTTCTCGTTGATTTCGTTTTCGTAATGGTTTTTGTCCTGGGGGCCACAAATTCGCTAAACCTTTTAGACGGCCTTGATGGGCTTTGCGCGGGCGTAACAATCGTTTCTGCCTTTGGGATGTTTTTATTAGCGGCCTTAATGGGAACCATCCAGACAGGTCTTCATGGAGACACCGTTAGAGCAATTGTTTGCCTGGCGTTACTGGCAAGCGTATGCGGTTTTTTACCATTCAACTATCATCCGGCTAAGATTTTTATGGGCGACGCCGGAAGCTTGCTTTTGGGCCTTATTATGGCTGCATTGATGATTCTTTTCGCCGAAAAGGCCCCCCAATTCTGGCTTGCTTCTATTGTAATTTTTGGCCTGCCCATCCTCGATACCGGCCTGGCGCTGGTACGGCGATCGCTCGACCAC
>CAYLXJ010000310.1:0-3248 GCA_964387385.1 uncultured Pirellulales bacterium | reverse complement strand
TGCGGACGCTGTAATCAGCGCGGGCAATACGGGAGCGTGCGTGGCGGCATTTCAGATGCGGATGAGGAATCTTGAGGGGGTGAACCGGCCTGGGATAGCGGTAGTATTTCCAACGCCTGAGGGGCCAGTAACGATTTGCGACGTGGGTGCGAACATAGCTTGCAAGCCGATAAATCTTTACCAGTACGCGGTAATGTCATCGATATATTCCAAAAAGCTATTCGAGACAACAAACCCGCGGGTGGGCCTGATAAGCATCGGGGAAGAGGATGCAAAGGGGAACGAGGTTGTTAAGAAGGCAAGAGAACTGATTAAGAAGGACACGCGGATTAATTTCATCGGCAATATCGAGGGGCGGGACATTTTCAAGGGCGTCTGCGACGTGGCGATTTGCGACGGGTTCGTGGGCAACGTGATATTGAAATTGACGGAGGGGGTCGTGGAGGGGCTTTTCAAGGCGATAAAGAAGGAAATAATGTCGAACAAATTCAGCATTCTGCTGGGGCCATTGTTCAAGGGGGTAATGAAGGAATTTTACAGGAAACACGATTATCACGAATACGGAGGTGCGTTACTGCTGGGGATAAACGGGACTGCGTTAATCTGTCACGGTGCAAGCGAGAGCAGGACAATAAAGAACGCGATACTGGCGGCGAAGAAGTATTACACGGAAAAAATCAACGAGAAAATCGCGGAACAACTGGCAAGCAGCGTGGTGCGCGAGGAGCCGCAGGCGGCGGAGGCGGAGAACGTCAGTTTAAGGAACAGGGATGAACAGACAGATTGATTCGCAGCACTCGCAATACAGGGCGGCGATAACGGGGCACGGGTCATACGCACCGGCCAAAATCCTCAGCAATGAAGACCTCGCCAAAATGGTTGACACGTCGGACGAGTGGATAACCACACGGACGGGTATTAAGAATCGCCATATCAGCAGCGACAAGGAGAGCACGGCTGATTTGGCGACTGAGGCGGCGAAGAAGGCGCTTGCGATGGCGGGCGTCGAGCCGAAGAACATTGACCTTATAATCGTAGCAACAATCACGCCTGAAATGGTGTTTCCATCGACGGCGTGTTTTGTGCAGGCGCGGTTAGGGGCGTTTTCGGCGTGGGCGTTCGATTTGATGGCGGCCTGTTCGGGATTTGTTTACGGGATATCAATCGCGCAGCAGTTTATCGAGAGCGGCAGGATACACAACGCACTGATAGTCGGGGCGGAGACGCTGACAAAAATCACGAATTACAAGGACAGGACGAGCTGCATACTTTTCGGGGACGGCGCAGGCAGTATTGTACTGGAGGGCAAGCCCAGAGATAAAAACGACGGCAAACAGAGCGGAGTTATATACAGCACGATGTATTCGGACGGAAGCAACTGGGAGGCACTGAACTGCCAGGCGTACGGTTCGCGTAATCCGATAAGCAGGCCGCTGGACAATCCCAGCAAGATGTACATGGCAATCAAAGGCCGTGAGGTATATCAGCTTGCGGTGCGGAGAATTGTCGAGACGGTAACTGAGTGTCTTGAGAAATGCAAGCTGACACTGGACGACATCAAAATGGTGGTCTCGCACCAGATGAATGCCCGCATCATCGAGTCGGCGGCGAAACGGCTTGAGCTGCCGCCTGAAAAATACTTCATAAACATAACCGAATACGGCAACACGTCGGCGGCGTCGGTGCCGCTTGCATTCGACCAGGCGATACGGGAGGGCAAGATCAAACGCGGCGATATTGTAATACTTGTCGCATTCGGCGCGGGGCTGACGTGGGGCGCCAACGTGATACGATTCTGAGAGACACGGATTTACACGTTTTTTTTAGACACTGACTTGCACGGATTAACACTGTTTTAGACGCTGATTTCGCAAATTACGCAGAAATTTACATCGGGAAAAATACGCGGAGTTAGGAAGCGGTAGCTGTCACCACATATTCGTCACTATATATTCAACCCGGCTTAAAAATTTGATAGCCGAGAAAACAAACCAAAGCCACAGCTAAAACCACGCCGATTACTATCATCAGCCAATGCTTTTTCATTTTCTTAAGCTCCTAAAATATCACATAACCAATCAACGTTATTTGAATAAATGCATATCTTCTTCAAATAAGTATTTAGTTCGTTAATCTGAATATCATAAAGAACACGAAAACAAAAATAATAAATAAAGGGATAAAACATATTATTGTATTTACAGTGGCTCTTTTTTGCAGCGCTCGCAAAACAGGGTCATTCGCCATCTCCTTATTCACGGCATCGCGAATATCAGTTATATATGAGTTCTGAACATTTTGATACGATAATCCATACCGATCATTCACATACTTTCGAACGTTCTTCCATAAAAAACGAAACAACAATGAAACCTCTGTAACAATTGCCACAGCCGCTGCAAATAAAGTCAACATAGCATATGCCAAGAAATACAGAATGTACCTGTCGATCTTGGGAAATAATTTTGATATACTCATTAAAATAAGGACGATGCCGAATACTGTTGCTGCAATTTCAATGACCTTATACAAAATACCTTCTAATTTTGCCTCTTTTAATTGTAAACGGTATTCCATCCTGTTAGGCGTAGCTCTGTCTTCCAGTTGTTTTCGAATGATTATTTCTGCGATTCTTTTCCTGAAAATAATCAAGCAACTTCCGATCAATACACCAATAATATATCCCGGTCTATCTAACATACTTATTTTCCTACATTCCTAAAAGTATAGCTGCGGTTATCTCGTAGTATGAAAGGAAATATATATCAGACATCGCGCCGAAGATACCATTGCCTAATGCATTACCAGCCATGAGTGCTCCAGTATCCTCTCGCATTTCGTTCATCATAATAGCCCTGTCAAGCATATCTAAACCATTGAAAACGGAGCGTGGGTCTTCTCCTGCAAAAAGAGGATTTTGCATGCCGGAGAAAACGTAAAATAAACTAATATTAGAACCCCAGCCTAAGGATGCACCCCTATTTATTCCAAACTCCCAAGTTTCATCTCGTGTCGAAAGATTTATACTCCATTGAGTACATGATCCAGAAACTGCTCCAGCTATTGCTAAATACCATCCCCTATAAGCGGTCGCACTAGGACTAGGAGCGACACTCAGTGTAAAATCAAATCCGCCAGTTAGATTTGTAGTCCATGAAATTCCTAAATATGGATGAATTTCATGACGATTATCTTATAATCCTCCCCAAAAACTGGGCGCAAAATTGAGGTGAGTTAAGGTGGATTTG
>CAYLXJ010000309.1:0-3253 GCA_964387385.1 uncultured Pirellulales bacterium | reverse complement strand
ATGGGATATTAAAAAGTGGTGCATTATGGTTGCAACGGCTTCTACAATGCTTGCGCTGGGGACAAAGGCACCGGATTTTAAATTGCCTGATACCAGCGGAAAAATGGTTTCGCTTAACGACTTTGCCGATGCCAAGGCGCTATTGGTTGTGTTTATGTGCAATCACTGTCCCTTTGTTAAGCATATCATTGACAAATTTATTGAAATTGCCAGGGAGTATCAGTCAAAAGGTGTCGCAGTCGTCGGGATAAACTCGAATGACGTTGAGAGTTTTCCTGAGGACAGGCCGGAGATGATGAAGGCGGCGGCAAAGCACAAAGGTTTTACATTTTCGTATCTTTATGACGAAAGTCAGGACATTGCCAAGGCGTATAAGGCGGCTTGTACGCCGGATTTTTTCCTGTTCGACAGCGAGCGCAAACTGGTTTATCGGGGACAAATGGACGACAGCAGGCCCGGTAATGGAAAACCGGTAACGGGAGCCGACCTTAAAGCGGCAATGGATGCTGTCCTTGCGGGTAAGAGGGTATTTGGAAATCAAAGGCCGAGTATGGGCTGTAACATAAAATGGAAATCCGGCAATGAGCCGGTGTATTTCGGGGCGTAAAAACGCTGCAAAAAATTAACAGTTTTTAAATTAATAAGGAGACGATGATGAAATTAAAGGGCACACAGACGGAAAAAAACCTTTTAGCTGCATTCGCAGGTGAATCGCAAGCGAGAAACCGCTATACATATTTTGCCAGCCAGGCGAAAAAAGAAGGTTATGAGCAGATAGCCGCCATATTTGAGGAGACGGCCAACCAGGAAAAGGAACATGCCAAGAAGGAGTTTAAGTTTCTTGAGGGTGGAGATGTTGAGATAACGGCGGCATATCCGGCTGGTTCGATAGGTAATACTCTTGAGAATCTCAAAGAAGCAGCGGCTGGAGAAAACTATGAATGCACAAAAATGTATCCGTCATTTGCCGATGTTGCAGAAAAAGAGGGCTTCAAGGAAATAGCCGCTTTTTTCAAATATGTCTCAATAGCGGAAAATCGGCATAGAGACAGATATCTTGCACTGGCGAAAAACATCAGCGATGGGCTTGTTTTTAAAAGGCCAAAGAAGATGCGGTGGGTTTGCAGAAACTGCGGTTACGTTCACGAGGGAACAGAAGCGTTTAATGTATGCCCCTTGTGTCAACATCCGCAAAGTTTTTCTGAGATCGAAGCGGTAAATTATTAAGAGCACATAGGCAAGTCCCCATCGAAGAATAAGCATTTTACTTATTGTTAACATTTTCCTGTCGCTATATACATACATAGCGTATGGAGGTTAGTAGTGGGGTTAAGAAGCGGAGCCGGATTGTCCCTGTAGGGTGGACGACCCGGCTGTTATCCCAGTTATATGTTGGAGAAAAGGAACGATGGCTAAAAATCATATTATAACAACATTTTTGGGTTTGACAGCACCGATGATGGTTCTATTTATCGGTTGTAAGGAGAGCATTATGAAAGAGCAGACAAGCATGGTAACGATGAAGGGTAAACCTGTTACACTTGTGGGCAAGGTGGTTAAAGTCGGGCAAAAGGCGCCGGATTTCGAGGTTGTAGCCAATGATATGTCGGTGGTCAAGTTCTCGTCTTTCGCAGGCAAAACCTGCATAATCGCCTCGGTGCCGTCTCTCGATACGTCCGTATGCGATATGGAGACACGCAGGTTTAACGAAGAGGCGGACAAGCTTGGCGAAAACGTTGTTGTGCTGACCATCAGTATGGACCTGCCATTCGCACAAAAACGGTGGTGCGGTGCCGCGGGAGTTAAAAATGTTCAAACATTGTCTGATTATCGTTATGCATCGTTTGGAAATGCGTATGGGGTTCTTATAAAGGATTTGCGGCTTCTGGCAAGGGCGGTGTTCATTGTCGATAAGGCCGGCGTCATCCGGTACGTCCAGATAGTGCCTGAAATTGCGACTGAGCCCGATTATGACGCCGCGATCAAGGCCGTAAAGGAATTACAGGGTAAATAAGGGATTTTGAGTTATGGTAAACGAAATTAGACCGAATGTTTTCTCGGTAGGTGCGGTTGACTGGGACAGGCGGCTTTTCGATGAGTTGATTCCATTGCCCGATGGCACGAGTTACAACTCGTACCTGATAAAAGGCAGCGAAAAAAACGCGCTTTTAGATGGTGTTGACCCGAAAAAAATACACGTTCTGCTGGACAATTTGATACAGACGGGAATAAGCAAGCTCGATTACGTTATCGCCCATCATGGTGAGCAGGATCATTCCGGCGCGATACCGGATGTGCTTTTGATGTATCCCGACGCCAAAGTTGTTACAAATGCCAAGTGCAAAGGGATGCTGATGGACCTTTTGCATATTGAAGAGGATAAATTCATTACAATTGAAGACGGACAAACGCTTTCACTCGGCGATAAGACACTGCAGTTTGTTTTCATTCCCTGGGTGCACTGGCCTGAAACTATGGGCACGTATCTTCGCGAGGACAAGATTTTCTTCCCCTGTGACTTTTTCGGGTCGCATCTGGCGACAAGCAGCGTGTTTGTCGAAAATGAGCCGTTTGTTTATGAATGCGCGAAGCGTTATTACGCCGAGATTATGATGCCTTTCAGGCAGTCGATAAAAAACAACCTAAAAAAAATGGAATCGTTGATGATTGAAATGATTGCCCCAAGTCACGGCCCGGTGTATCAAAGGCCGCAGTTTATTATTGACGCCTATAAGGACTGGGTCAGCGACGACGTGAAAAATGAAGTGGTTCTGGCGTACGTTTCAATGCACGAAAGCACGCGGAAAATGGTCGAGCATTTTGTCGATGCCCTAATCGAGCGTGGTATCAAAGTAAGGCAGTTCAATTTAACGGTTACAGACGTCGGCGAGCTTGCTATGTCGCTCGTTGATGCTGCCACGGTGGTCATCGGCTCGCCCACTTTTCTTGTTGGGGCGCATGCTTTAGCGGCTTACGCAGCGATGCTGACAAATGCCCTTAGACCTAAGACGAGGTTTGTCTCGATTATCGGCTCATTTAGCTGGGCTGGCAAAATGGCCGAGCAGCTTTCCGGTATGCTCGGCAATCTCAAGTTAGAAGTAATTGAGCCGGTTGTAACGAAGGGGCTTCCTAAAGATGAGGATTACAACGCGCTGGACGCTCTCGCTGAAAAAATAGCGGAAAAGCACCGTTCAATCGGGATATTGAAATGACAGACAACAATAAACGCTGTAAAATAAGGACATATATTGAA
>CAYLXJ010000308.1:0-3268 GCA_964387385.1 uncultured Pirellulales bacterium | reverse complement strand
CTATTGTCTTATACGTGTGTTCCAAAAGCCAGGCGCTTACCTCCTCATCGTATTCAGCAGGGTATATAAGGGCCGTTACGAGTTTAGTTTCAGTGTATTTAGCTAAGTGAACTTTCGCCTTGCAGGGAAACCTTGTTTCAACGCCCATTTTGACTAAGCGTTTATAATCGTCGCGGGCGGTCTTAATGTCTTCGCAATAAAAGAACATCCCTGATTCGAGCTGAAAAATCTCCCTTCGAACGCCCTTAAGCTCCAATCGGCCGTCGGGATACGCCCTGTGTATCTTATACGCCTTGCAATCCTTGTAACGCTCGCTTTCAAAAAGCTCCGCTACTTCCTCAGCGGTGTATCCCACCCCCGAGTGGTCGCCGAAATCGACCACATACAAGCCGATGTATTTATCAGGTTTTTGCAGCTTTGGCAGTTCCATAAACCGTGATTTTACCCTCATATTCGGCAGATTGCACAGATTTTTTATCATTCAGGGGGGACAAATTTGTGTTGACCGCCGGTTTTGGCTAAGTAAAATTGCGAAATATGAGAAAGTCAGAGATTACGGAAAAACGGGTTTTGCAGGTTTCATATATAGCTTCTTCACGTTTCAGAACGTCATCCAAATATTAACCCTTTAATTGGAGGTACTGAAAATGGAGACAGGATCGAATTTGCAGAGTTTGATTGTCGCCCCCGTCCAGGAAATGCTCACCAAAATTCTGGGCTATCTGCCCACGCTTTTCGGGGCATTTATAATCCTGATAGTGGGCTGGATTGTCGCCAAGATTATCAAACGGCTGCTCGAGACGCTGCTTAAGGCGCTGCGCTTTGACGCCCTGGCCGATAAGGCCGGAATCAGCGGCATCCTGAAGAAAGGCAATCTCAAAATTACCGCCACCGAGGTCATAAGCGGCCTGGTTTACTGGCTGGTGATAATTATGGTCCTCGTTATGGTGGTTAACGCGCTGGGGCTGCCCAAGGCCTCCGATGTTCTTTCGAGCTTGTTTGGGTATGTGCCGAAAGTCATTGGAGCGGTGTTTGTCCTGATTGTTGCGATGTTTCTCGCCAGTTTCGTGTCGAGCATAGTTCAGACGGCCGCGGGCAACGCCAATCTGCCCCGTCCTGAACTGTTCGCCGGCGTCAGCAAGTGGGCGATTATCATTTTCGCCGCTACTATCGCCCTGGGCGAGCTTGGCATAGGAACGCTTCTGGTTACTACGACTTTCAATATCATTCTCGGCGGCGTCGTTCTGGGCCTTGCCCTTGCCTTTGGATTAGGCGGTAAAGACGCCGCGGCAAAGTTCATCGACGAATTAATGAAAAGACGCTCCTGATGTAAATCGGGTCTCGTCGCGCGGCCCTCGTTACTCGCTCGATTGACGAGCGATGGTTTGCACAACCGAAAACCTGCTTGAGCAAAGCAGAATGTTGAAACTGCGCAAATTCCCTTGCTAATTCGCTAAAATGGTAGTATAGTAAAAACGTCCAAAAGGAATGAGGTTTTTCAGTCCGCCTAAAGGCGAGACCTCGCCTTCGGTGGGGATGATGCTTTGGGGTGTGAGGACAGCCCGGTGTATAATCCGAAGGACTTACAGGGGCAAGGGGGCGTTTGCGGCCAAGCCGACGGTTCAGCCGCATCAAAGGGATTTTTCGTTTCATTTTCCCGCCGTTTTTATTCAGCAATAACGCGCTGGGGCGTCTATATCTGTTTTTTCCTGTCGGGCGCTGCGGCCCTTGTTTTCGAGGTAATCTGGAGCAGGCAGTTTGTAACGGTCTTCGGCAACAGCCCCTACGCAATCAGCATCGTCCTGTGTGCGTATATGGCCGGCCTTGGTTTAGGAGGGCTTTTAGGAGGTCGATTAGCAGACCGCTTCTCAAATCGCACGGCTGTCTTTGGTATTATTCAGGCGGCGGTAGCTGCCTTTGCGCTTGCTATCCCGGTGATGCTTGCCCGTCTGAGGGTTATAGTGCCCGCTCTTGAGGCACTCTCGCCGGAATCGCTTGTTTTAAGCACGCTGGCAAGGTTCGGCCTGTCTTTTATCATACTCGTCATTCCCTGTTTTTTAATGGGTATGACGCTGCCCTTGCTGGTTCGTGCGGTTACTGAGTCACGGCGTTTTATCGGCCCCCGCATTGGTATGCTGTATTGCCTGAATACCCTGGGGGCCGCTTTGGGCTGCCTTGCGGCGGGATTCTGGACAGCGGGGAAACTCGGCTTGTGCGAAACAAATTATTTGGCGGTCGGTGTCAGTTTCGCGATAGCCATTACGGCATTAGTCCTGTCTAAAACCATATCGCGAGATGTTAATTTAACAGACCAGCAGCCGGTTATCGACAAAACGTGTGAGCTTTCGGTTAACGGGACTTTATTGCTCGCTGTTACGTTTATAAACGGCTTAGGCGGATTGGCCTGCGAGGTCCTGTGGATTCGCTATATGGCGTTTCTGGTCAATTCCACATACGTGTTCCCGACGATTCTGTGTTTTTATCTTCTCGGTCTCGGCCTGGGCGGATTGATTTATGCGCTGCTGGCCGATCGAATTAAACGACCGGCAGGAATGTTAGGTGTCGTGGAAATAATGCTTGCAATATCGGTTCCAGCGATGTTTGTAATAGGAGCTCTTATTTTTGCAAATGGGCCTCCTCGGCCAATGGGCCTTAAGCAGCTTGCATTTATAACGGTTTCACTCCCGACGGTCCTGATGGGGGTGTCTTTTCCGCTTTTATGCGCGGTTTATAGTCGCGGAGTGCAAACCCTCGGCAGGCGTGTCGGCCTGCTTTTCGCCGTCAATACCGCAGGCACGGTTTTAGGCTCCTTATTACCTGTGTTTGTGCTTGTGCTGACGATAGGCATACAGAAAAGCTTAATACTCATATCGGCGCTGTATGGCGTTATGGGAATAGCGGTGCTGATGAACGGCGCCGGGTCTAATCGGCGAATGGCCGTGAGTGTGGCAGGCGTGTATGCCGCAATTTTAATTGTTTTTGTTGTACTTGTGCCTTCGGATTTGTGCAGGCGTGTTTTCCTCGCTACTGATTTTACTTTAGCAAGACATACTGACATTCAATTTTACCGCGAGGGCAGGACGGGCACGGCTATCATAACCAAAGACCGCGTCAACGGCTGTCGGACCGTTTATATCAACGGCGTCGGCGAAGTGCCCCTGCTTTACCCGCATATATTGTGCTTCAAAATGATAGGCGACCTCGGCCCGATGCTGCACAACAATCCCGATGAGGTGCTGATGATATGTTTCGGCGGCGGCGTCGCTGC
>CAYLXJ010000307.1:0-3277 GCA_964387385.1 uncultured Pirellulales bacterium | reverse complement strand
AGCTACAGCGCAGGCCAGAGGCAGGCAGAGGCATTGAGCATAAGCAAAACGCAGGAAAAGATTGACACTGAAAATACCCTGCTGGCGAAGGCGGCACAGAGCTATTATGACTATGGCGATTCACTTAGAAGAATTCATCTTTATCGCGACACGCTGATACCGAAGAGCGAGGAGCTTTTACAGGCGTCAGAAACGGCGTACAAAGCGGGGACAATCGATTTTTTGGCGCTGATTGATTCACAGCGGCTGCTGCTGGATTATCATTTGTCATACGAACGAGCGCTTGCCGACAACCGGCAAAAACTGGCAGAGCTCGAAATGCTGGCGGGCGCTGAACTCGTATCCGAAGGAACAAACTGATGGCTATATTAAACAGAAAATCACGATGGCTTGTTTTATTTTTAATCGCGGCTTTTCTGGCGGGTTATATCATCAGGGGACCAGGCGAGAGTAAAAAAGAAGGGCTTTCGGCAAGCAAGGCGACCACACAGGAAATGTGGACATGTTCTATGCACCCCCAGATTCGCCAGCCCAAGCCGGGAAAATGCCCTATTTGTTTTATGGATTTGATTCCAGTTGAGATGGAGGAAGCACAGGTTGCGACGAGGCAGATAACGTTTTCTGAGGACGCCCTGAAACTGATGGAAGTTGAAACGACGCCCGTCGTGAGAAAATTCGTCGAGGCAGAAGTCAGAATGGTCGGCAAGGTCGAATATGACGAAAGCCGGATAAAGGAAATATCGGCGTGGGTGCCTGGAAGAATCGACCGGCTGTACGTTGATTTCACAGGAATACTCGTGAGCAAAGGCGACCATATGGTTTACCTTTACAGTCCGCAGCTTTTAAGCGCACAAGCGGAGCTTTTGCAGGCGGCAAAAGCGGTAAAGGAAATGGGCCCGGATACATCGGAATTTATAAGGCGCTCGAGCTTGGCGACGGTAGAGGCGGCAAGAGAGAAACTCCGGCTGTTGGGCCTGCAAAAAGAGCAAATTGAGGAGATTGAAAAAACGGGCAAAACCACAGACCATTTGACAATTTACGCGCCCATCGGCGGAATTGTAATCGCAAAATACGCCAACGCCGGCGACTACGTCGAGACGGGGACAAAAATTTACACGATAGCGGACTTGTCGGAGGTTTGGGTAAAACTGGACGCATACGAGTCAGATTTGGCGTGGCTTCGTTATGGACAGGAGGTTGAATTTACCGCTGAAGCGTATCCCGGCGAGATTTTCAAAGGTACGGTCAGCTTCATAGATCCGGTCCTGAATCCCGTAACAAGGACGGTGAAGGTTCGCGTCATCGTCGAAAATCCCGATGGCCGGCTGAAACCCGAAATGTTCGTGCGGGCGGTTGTGCGGTCGAAGGTTGCCGGGATAGGAATGGTTATGGAGCAGAACTTGGCGGGCAAATGGATTTGCCCGATGCACCCGTCGATTGTAAAAGCGGGGCCCGGCTCGTGCGATATCTGCGGAATGGACCTGGTAACAACCGAATCGCTCGGCTACGTCAGTGTAAAGGAAGTAAATGAGGCGCCACTTGTAATACCCGCTACTGCCGCGCTGATAACGGGAAAACGAGCCGTGGTTTACTTTCGATTAGAGGACACAGAAAAGCCGACGTTCGAGGGAAGGGAGATTGTATTAGGCCCGAGGGCAGGCGATTATTATCTGGTTAAAGAAGGCCTGATGGAAGGCGAGCAGGTGGTTACAAAGGGAAATTTCAAAATCGACGCCTCGCTTCAGATACAGGCAAAACCGAGTATGATGAACCCGCAGGGCGGGGAAACTCCTTATCATATTCACCAGCATTAAAATAACTTTTAAAGGGAGCTGAAATGAAAACAAAGAATGGATATTTGATGGTATTGATTTTAATTGGTTTAGCTGCATTTGTCGGATACACGCCCGCAGCAGCGAATAATGAAAAAATACCAGTCATCCTCGATACCGACATCTGCGACGACATAGACGACACATGGGCGCTTGCGCTGCTTCTTGCGTCGCCTGAATTTGATATCAAACTGGTTACAACCGCCGTAGGCGATACGCCCGCCAAAACGAAGGTTGTAGCCCGATTGCTCGAGATAGCGGAAAGGACCGACATACCAGTAGGGACGGGCCTGACCACCGCTGATATGAACCAGGGGCACAGACAGGACGAGTGGGTAAAAGATTACGATTTATCGAAGTATAAGGGCAAAATTTACCCCGACGGCGTGCAGGCAATGATAGACACGATAATAAAAAGTCCTAAGCAGATAACGCTTATCGCAGTAGGCCCACTGCCGAACGTCGCGGCGGCGCTTGAGCGTGAGCCGAACATTGCCAAAAATGCCAGGTTTGTCGGTATGCACGGCAGCGTCCGCCGGGGCTATGGCGGAAAGACGCAGCCGCAAAGAGAATATAACGTCGTCTCATTCATTAAGCCGGCGCAGAAGGTTTTTACAGCCGACTGGGATATGACTATCACGCCTCTGGATACGTGCAGTTTGGTATCGCTCAAGCGATACAAATACAAGAAGGTCTTTGAAAGCACAAATCCCATAGCAAAAGCGGTGATTGAAAATTACGGCGTCTGGCTTAAAAGCGGAAAAATGAATCCGGCAGACGTGAACGTTAAAAGCTCGACGCTTTTCGATACCGTCGCGGTTTATCTTGCCTTGAGAGATGACCTGCTGGAGATGGAAAACCTCGGCATTCGCGTTACTAACGACGGTATGACAGCAATTGACGAAAAGGCGAAGAAGGTAAACTGCGCGACAAAGTGGAAAAACCTCGGCGGCTTCGAGGATTTCCTTGTCGAAAGATTAACTATGCCTGTCGCGGTGGCGGGCAAAAAGGAATAACCTGTTTTTGAAAGGATGAAAAAATGAAGACGAAAAGTTTGATGCTGTTAGGTTCGGTGCTTTTGGCCATTGCGGTCGTAATTGTCGGCTGCAAGAAAAAAGAAGAGCCGGCACCGCCGACTACTCCCGCGTCAACGATGGACCAGATGGAGCATACAGCTACTCAAGCGGCGGCTTCGATGGAACAGACGATGTGCCCAATAATGGACGGCAATAAAATCAACAAAGACGTCTTCGTCGAGTACAAGGGCAAAAGGGTTTACTTCTGCTGCCCCGATTGCAAGGGAAAATTCCTGGCTGAGCCGGAGAAATATCTGTCTAAACTGCCGCAGTTTCAGCAGTAACACAGGCCGAAAGTTTAGATGGACGTGAAAAAAGGCAGCAAATAATGGACCAGCCGATGTATGAGCAAAAGCCTGAGCAAAAGTC
>CAYLXJ010000306.1:0-3307 GCA_964387385.1 uncultured Pirellulales bacterium | reverse complement strand
GGAACGGCGCCTGTTGTCGAGCGGATTATAAACGCGGGCAATGCGTTTAAGTATCGCAAGGTTACCGGCAAAAGCATATTCGCGGGAAACGCTGCGGACGAAATTGATGATACGGAAGCGTTAATGCAGTTTGTAAGAGTATTGGCGCAGGCCGATTCAAAAGCGATTGAAACGTTTGATATTCAGACGCCATATTTAGCAATCGGCTTTGAAGTCGGCGACATTGTGAAAACCAGTCCTGAAAGCAGGGATGTATTCTCGTCCAGAAGCGACAACAAGAGCATATCGGTAATCGAGAAGGTCAGGATAGATTTTGTTAAACAAACTACTCAATTGAAAATCGTGAGAAGGAGAAAAACGTAGAACGGTTGCGGTTACGCGACTCGTCCGCCAGAGGCGGATAAATATCGGTTGCGTATATCGTTGAACGTCTTTTAAGACGCAACCGTTTTACGATTGACGTAACGAGCAGCGCAACCGATAGACGTAATACGTAACCTGCGGTCTCTGCGATGAACGGATGAAAGACGAAGGGATAATTATGGATAATGGATTACAGGCGATAAGCGGCATGAACGAGGTATCGAGAGTAACAGGCGCGGGGACGGGATTGAGCGTGTTCGCGGCGAAGGTCAAAAGCAACCACGCATACAATATCTACAAGGTCAAAATGGTCGAGATAATCAGCGAAGGGCAAAATCCTGTTGAAATAGGCGGGGAATTGAAGGCGATAAATCTGGCGGAAAGTTTCACACAAGCAGGACAACTGGCCATAGGGACGGTTGTGCTGGTCTGCTCGACGGGGGACAAGAATGTTTTCTACGCCAAGCCGTAGAAAACAGAAGACGGAAGACAGAAGACAGAAGACAGAAGACGGAGGGCAGAATGACAAGACAGAACGGCAAAGGGTGGAAATTAAACAGGACGGTGAATTTATCGGTATTGGTGCAGTTGGCGTTCCTGGCGTCGCTGATTGTGGGAAGCTGGGTCAATCTTCAAAGACAGCTCGACTCATTACAGAGGGATGTAACCAGCTTATTGGAAAATCAGAAGCGCTTCACTGAAAAGGTCGAGCATCTTCAGGAAAAATCAATCTCGCACGAGTTTCGATTGAAACTACTGGAAACCACCAAGACACCAAGTCACAAAGAAAATAAATAAATAATGATTTTAGTGTCTTTGTGGCTTAGTGGTGGGAGTAAGGCGAGGATAATGAGGCGGATTACAAAAGTCAAATTGAATTTTGAGGTAAGTAGAAAAGCTAACTTGTCATTTCGACCGGAGCGACGCAAGGCGTCGCGGAGTGGAGAAATCTGTAAAAAAAAGATTCCTCGGCTCGCTGCGCTCGCTCGGAATGACATTCAAAAACAATTCGAGAAATGGAGGAAAAGACAATGAGAAAGACAATTGTAACTTTAGTATTGGTTTTAATCGCAAGCGGTTGTGAGGGGATACGGTTTGCGCCGAGTGAGGAGCAGAAGCAGAACGCCTGGGTGCATAACCGCACGGCGGCAATAGCGGCACAGAAAGCAAAAGAGGAGCAGACATCGGAAACGTTACAGAAACTGACGGATTTGAGCAAGACACAGAGCAGGGCGTTTGTGGCGTATTGCGGGCTGCCGGAAGAATTGCCGGAGGCGGAATCGGCGGAGGATGTGCTGAATGAATCGAATGTTCGACTCGCGAATATCGCGATTGAGCAATCGAAACAAAGACCCGATGTGTGGGGCGCTGCGGATGCGGGATTGGAATTAATTATCGCGTTAGCGGGGCTTTTCGGCGGGGCGGGGGCGGTGAGGATTATGGAGTTTTTGCGGGAAGCAAAAATCAAATCGTATGCCCTTAAGGAAATCGTTTTAGGCAATGAGCTTTTCAAAAAGACAAATCCCGATTCGGCAGGCGCATTTAAGGACGCACATCGCTACCAGTCGCCGATGACCAGGCAGCTCGTTGCCGAGTGTAAAACTTAAAGTGCAAAGTGCAAAACCATAACCCGAAGCTATCAACTGTCAGTTTTGGATTTGGATTTTCAGCTTTAACTTTTAAGCTACCTTGTTACTACCCAAAGGGCGTGAATGACGCCTGGAAAAACGAAAAGCAGGCACAGGATGATATTCAAAAGGAGAGACATACTCAGGCCCGTCTTGAGCAGCACGGCGATGGGAGGCAGAAAGATTGCCAGAATGATTAACACTAATCGGTTTATCTCGCCAGGCATACACGCACTCCTTAAAAACGGTTAGTAAACGTGTTTGTTTTCGAAATTATAGCGTGTCACGATGGAAATTCAAGATTCTTAAATAAAAAAGCAAAATGCAAAAAGCAAAAATACAGAGTAAAAATAAAAAAGAATCCGCAGAAGAAAACCGGCGTCAGCCATATTTGCATTTTACTTTGTCTTTTTGCTATTTAATATTTGATATTTGATTTGAGGAGAGATTTATATGGGGACAAGACAGGATTTTTATTATCGGGCGGACAAGCTGGCGGAGATGATTTTGAGCAGCTTTTTTGTATGGCATCCGCAGATGGGCAGCCCGCCGGAGACGCCGATAGACAGGAAAGACACCAGATGGACGCTAAGGAGCTGGCGGGGAATGTTTTTCGGCTGGAGCAAAAATGAAGGGCGATATATTCCGTTAAGCGATGATGAAGTGCGGATTCGCGTAACGAAGTATCTTCAGGACACGAATAACCTGACGTATTTGCCGCCTGACCCGCCGATAAAGATAACGAGGAACCTGATTAGCGACATCGTGCTGAACATCAAGGGGGTTGCGGGTGTGGCTGTTGACGAACGGAAGGAATTGAATACGTGGATAACCGATGAGGACCCGGCTTTGCCTTCGGCTACGCCGTGGCAGGCGAAGGATGGGAACAAACTTATTACGATACCGTTCCGCAACGGGCTGCTGTTAATTGGCGGTTCGGGACTCGTGAAGCGTGAAGCGTCAGAATCGTCGCTTCACGAGATACGCTTCACGAACGACGAGCTGACGTTTATTCCGCATACGCCGGATTATTTCTCGCTTGTGCGATCGCCTTATGATTATGACCCGAACGCGCAGTGCCCGCGATTCGAGGCATTTCTCGATGATGTTATGGAAGGCGACAGCGAGCGTATCGAGCTATTGCAGCAATGGGCGGGGTATCTTTTGACAGGCACGCTTAAGTATCACAAGTTCCTGCTTACGGCAGGCGAGGGCGCCAACGGCAAGACGACGTTCACGACGGTAATCGAAAAAATGGTCGGCGAGGAAAACGTAAGCCACGTGCCATTGAGTCAGTTCGCCGGCAGGTTCGCTCT
>CAYLXJ010000305.1:0-3308 GCA_964387385.1 uncultured Pirellulales bacterium | reverse complement strand
CCTGTCATTACCGGCGTGGATGGGCGTGGCGCCGGTTTTTTCGGTTCCAGCGATGAAGCCGGATGACGGCTCGAAGAAATAATCATCGACGCCCACAGAGCCGGTGCATTCAGCAGGCCGGTCGGAAGGATTTTTGACAAAGACGTTTCTCAATTCGTGGCCTAAGGGGAGGCAGCCGGAGCCGACGCCGGCGGACTGGAAAATCTGTGCGACATTGTGAGTATTGTTATGCGCGTAATCAATTGAAGCTACGTTGATGGGGTTGGGTTTTTCGGCGCCTGGATTTCTTGAGCCGGCGATAGTTGCGCTTCCGAGGACGTTTATGTTTCCTGTGGCGTCAACGTCGCCGAGGAGGTTCCATCTATTGGGTGCTGGAGCGGGATTGATGCAGCTTTCCTCATACAGAAACACGTCGCCATCGACGATGACGTTTCCCCTGATGATGTCTTTTCCGCCTTTTTCCGTGCCTCCGCTTAGAACGGGATTTCCCGTTCCCCTGAGCTGAAAGGCCCAGGGGCTACCGGTGTTGTTCATTGCGTAAATGGCGTTTTCGAATGGAGCGGCGAGGAAGGCGGCCTGAGCGCGGACACTTTTGCGGATATTGCCTGAAATTCCGGTAGAAGTGGCGTAGGAGGGTGAGCCGTTGGTGTCGAGGACGACGCGGAATGTTCCCTGTTCGATTGAGCCGTTGATTGTATTGTCGATTTCATCGAGCGCAGCGGGTCTTTGCAAGGTTTCTGCCATTTTAGCGAGTCCCGCCTCCGCGAGATAGAATGCCCTTGTTTTGTCGGCGTCGATTCTGCCGAGAATGGCCTGGTGTTCAGCGAGGGTGAGGACGGCAAACCCGATAATGGCAAAGATTAAGGCCATTAAAATCACAGCGACGAGGATAGCGCCTTTTTCTTTTTTTCTGAACATAGCGGATGTATTCTCCATTTAAGGGCCGGCGGCGTAATTACGCATCGTTGTCGTTGTTATGAAATCGGCCCGGCAATTTCCCTGTCGGGTTTCGAGGGCGACCGTTACCTTGCAGCCGTCAACGTCAAAGTCGGCCTGTTCGACAATGCCTTCGAGCAGGACGTGCTGGTCTTCATCTTCGAGCTGATAGAGCAGGTTTTGTGAACCCGGAAGCCACCAGAACCTTATCCAGCCGGCGGCGTGGAAAATTTTGACGCCGTTGCCATCATCGTCGAGGGCGGCGTTTTTAGCGCCTCTAATCGACTGCTTGATTTTCAGTTGTGCGAGGGCGACGTCTCTTTGCAGGTTTGCCTGGAGCAGGCCGTAGTTAAGCGACCTTTGGCCGAATACCATAATTGAGGAAATCGCAAAAAAGACAATGACGGCTGTTGAAAACGCGATAACCAGCTCAACGAGAGTAAGGCCCGACCTAATTTTGTGTTTTTTTCGCATATTTTACGGACCGATATAGGTGGCGAATGATGACTGGTGATTATCCTGCGCCGTGCCCGTCCAGCGGATTGTTACAGTAACTTTATAGCATGGCCTGGGGATTTCCACGGTGGGTTCAGCAGTAAGCTGTATAACGGTGTGTCTTTGATAGTCAAGTCCGTAGATGGAAAAATCCTCGTCCTGTTCTCCTTCGGCCAGACCCGCGTAGCCGAGGGCTTTGACATCTTCGAGTTTCTGCGAGGCAAGCTGTGCGGCGGCCTGATAATAGCGCTGGCCGACGATTTGCCGTCTTCCTGTTACATAGGTTGTGGAAGTGCCCAAAAGGACAATCAGCAGAACGGTGATAGCGAGCATAAGCTCGATGAGGGCGGAGCCGGGCCGGCGGTAATTGTTCGCTGGGACGGTTAGGCCGTTGTTTTGTGTCCGGCCTGCAGGTTTTCGCGGAAGACACACCGGCGTCTCTCCTTCGGGTTAGTAAAGAGGAAATTTTTTTTCGACCGGTCGCAATCCCTTTGAACCGGCTCTTCTCCCGCATCGCAGCGATAGATGCGCGTCAAGTCATCCTGGACGGGTGCTGCAGGTATTTATATAAAATATAATAAATGAACGCTCGCTTTGAAGCCAAATCGGTTTATTTCCTACTTTGCTTTAGGAATTTCAGCAGATTATCTCTTAAGAAGCGGTATTATCGGCCATTTTGGCCTGTTGTGTCCCGATAAGATTTTGTATATTTTTGTGTGGATTTTACAGCGGTTTGAGGTATAATTGCGACATAGTAAAGTAGGGCGTGTCCCTGCGTCCCTCGGGGATATGGCCTGATTAACAGGAGGGACGGGTTTAGTTTTGAGGCCGAAGTTTGGCCGAAGGAGCACAAGTGAGTACAGGTAAAGTGAAGTGGTTTAACAGCAAAAAGGGTTTCGGATTTATCGTTCCGGACGACGGCGGGGCGGACCTGTTTGTCCACCATTCGGAAATCAAGGCCGAAGGCAGGACGGACCTTGCGGAAGGCCAGGCGGTCGAGTACGAGGTCGGGCAGGGCAAGAAAGGCCCGTGTGCCGTCAGCGTTGTTCCGAAGTAAAGCATCGCGTGTTTGCCACAAAGAGGGCTTTCCCCTGAGGGAAGGCCCTTTTGCTTTAGTTTAGCCGCCGGACTTCGCCGGGCAGGCGGAAGACGGAAAAATGCACAATGTCCAATATCGAATATCCAAGGAAAAATAGCTTTTTATAAAGGCGGATAGGACGTATAATCATAGAGAAAAAGCAAAAGTAAAAATATTTTGTGACTTAGCGGTTAATTTTGGGAAATTAGGATGGGTGTGCAGGGGCTATTAGCTCGGTTTGGGAAGTGGCTTCGGGGGAGGCGGGGGTGGTTTGAAAAATCACCCGACGGGACGAGGCACGGGGATTATGTTTTGCCGGAAGTTTCAGAGGAAGGACTAATGATTGATAATCATCAGCCGGAAAACGACGGGCAGAATGCAATTAAGACAGTAGCGGTGCGCGGCAAGAGTGAGTCGATTGAGAAATTGCAGGCGGGGTTTGACCGGCTCATCGAGGAATTGAGCGGGATAAACGAGCACCTTCGCAAGCAGGCGGCCCAGCACGAGGAGCTTATATCGAGAATAGACCATCTCCCGGAATTGGTGGAAAATTTTCCGGCATCGGTGGAGAACCAAAAAGTCCTGACTGAGCAGCTTGTAAATCAATTAAAATCGAACCTGCTGAAGGACCAGCAGCTTCTTAACGCGGTGGAAAAGATACCGACGGAGTCGGCAAAGCAGACGGACATGCTGGGCAAAATCGACGGTCAGCTTGCGGCGGCGGCGGAAGTTGACGTCCAGATGACCGAGACGTTCAATAAATTCAATCAGGCGCTTGGCAAAATCAATCAGACGACAA
>CAYLXJ010000304.1:0-3312 GCA_964387385.1 uncultured Pirellulales bacterium | reverse complement strand
TTTCCTGTTGCTCTCGTGATTCTTCTTATCTCCTGAACAACTTCCTCGATTTCTGTATGGCTTCTATGGGCTTCTTTATGTTCGGGTATGCCATAATGTTCGGACAAGGCAACGGATTCATCGGTCTTAAAGGATGGTTCCTGACGAGCACGAACGGCCATACGGGGGGGTTGCCGTTTTATGCCACCTGGCTTTTCCACCTGGTTTTCTGCGGGGCATCGGCAACTATCGTCGCCGGAGGAGTCGCCGAACGGATGAAGTTTAAGGCATACTTGATTTATTCATTCATAATTTCTGCAACTGTGTATCCTTTGATTGGTCATTGGATTTGGGGCGGCGGATGGCTGGCAAAGCTGAATTTCGCCGATTTTGCCGGCTCGACCGTTGTTCACGCCGTAGGAGGAACCGCGGCGCTTGTGGGAACCATAGTTCTCGGCCCGAGGATTGGAAAATTCAATAAAGACGGCTCCGCCAACGCCATCGAGGGTCATTCTATGGCTTTGGCATCTCTCGGAACTTTGATTCTGTGGTTTGCCTGGTTTGGTTTTAACGCCGGCTCGACGTTAAGCGTCGGCGACGGCAATCTGCTCTCTATGGTCGCGGCGAATACGACCCTCGCGGCCGCCGCAGGGGCTTTATCTGGGATGTTTTTCGCGTGGTTCAAATGCGGAAAGCCGGACCTTACAATGACTATGAACGGCGCATTAGCAGGCCTGGTGGCGATTACCGCGCCTTGTGCCTATGTTTATCCCGCGGAAGCCATTGTCATCGGGGCACTTGGAGGCGTTCTTGTTGTGCTCGGAACGCTGTTGCTTGATAAAATCGGGATAGACGACCCGGTTGGAGCGGTTCCCGTGCACGCGATGAACGGCATTTTAGGAACGATAACAGTTGGTATTTTCGGGCACAAGGCATTAGGCCTGGCCAATGATGGACTTTTGCACGGCGGCGGCTTTGGACAGTTAAAGATTCAGTTGCTTGGCGTGGTTACAGTGGTTATCTTCGTATCCGTTGTCATGTTCATCGTATTCAAGACCATTGATAAGCTGGTCGGTCTGCGCGTATCCAGAGAAGAAGAACTTAAGGGTTTGGACGTTACCCAGCACGGAATGGAGGCATACGGAGGCTTCCAGATTTTCAGCACCCTGTAACCAGATTATCAAGAACAAGGAGAAAAAATGAAACTTATAGTCGCTTATATTCAGCCCCATAAACTGAAAGACGTCAAGCAGGCGCTGTTCAAAGCTGAGGTCCATAAAATGTCGGTTACCAATGCCCTGGGCTGCGGCGCACAACAGGGATATACCGAAAGCTATCGTGGTATAAAATTCGAGGTCAACCTTCTTAAAAAGGTTCGGCTCGAAATCGCGGTCAACGAGGACTTCGTGGAAAAAACCATAAACGCAATCATTGAAGGCGCAAGGACGGGGCAAATCGGCGATGGAAAAATATTTGTAATTGACCTGCCCGAATGTATCCGCATCAGGACGGGCGAAAAGGGCGGCAAAGCCATAGGATAAGAGAAAAACCGCCTGAGGCGGATAAACATTAGCAACCCAATTTTTTAGAGAGGTGGACAAATGACTCCGAAACAATTTTTCGAGTTTGCCAAGGCGAACGACGCGAAGATGGCGGACATCAAGTTCGTTGACCTTCTCGGCACCTGGCAACACTGCACGTTCCCAGTGGAGTTTCTGGACGAAAAGACCTTTAAGGAAGGTCTCGGCTTCGACGGCTCATCAATCCGCGGCTGGAAGCCGATTCATCAGTCGGATATGATGGCTGTCCCGGATCTGAGCACGACGGTTATTGATCCTTTCTTCGCCAAACCTACGGTGAGTATCATCGCGGATGTTGTTGACCCGATGACGCGCGAGGAATACAACCGCGACCCGCGCAATATCGCCAGAAAGGCCGAGCAATTTTTGAAAAAGACCGGCATAGGGGACACTGCTTATTACGGTCCTGAGCCGGAATTTTTCATTTTCGACGAGGTCCGTTACGAGCAGAACCAGCACACGGGAATGTACTCAATCGATTCTTCGGAAGGGTCCTGGAACACGGCCCGTTTCGAGGAGCCGAATCTCGGCTACAAGCCGTCATACAAAGGCGGCTATTTCCCCGTCAGCCCGACCGACACCCAGCAGGATATTCGAACCGAAATGGTCGAGGAAATGCAGAAGGTCGGTGTCGTAGTCGAGAAGCACCACCACGAGGTCGCCACGGGCGGACAGGCCGAAATAGATATGCTTTATGCCCCCTTAGTCGAGCAGGCCGACAAGCTGATGTGGTATAAATACATCGTTAAGAACGTCGCCAAGCGCTACGGCAAAACCGCAACATTTATGCCCAAGCCGATTTTCCAGGACAACGGTTCAGGAATGCACACGCACTTCTCGCTTTGGAAGGCCGGCAAAAACCTGTTCGCAGGAAAGGGCTATGCAGGGCTTTCGGACTTGGCACTTCATGCAATCGCCGGGCTTATACACCACGCCCCGGCCATTCTGGCGTTCGCGGCCCCGACGACGAACTCATATCGCCGGTTAGTTCCCGGTTTCGAGGCGCCGGTAAATCTTTGTATGTCGGCAAGAAACCGCTCGGCCGCATGCAGAATCCCGATGTACTCACCGAGCGAAAAGGCAAAGCGCGTCGAATTCCGCTGCCCGGACCCCAGCTGCAACGGGTACCTCACTTTCTCGGCGATGCTTATGGCGGCAATCGACGGCATTAAAAAGAAGATGGACCCGGGTAAGCCGATGGACGTGGACGTCTATGAACTTTCCAAGAAAGAGCTTGCCAATACAAAGCAGGCCCCCGGATCACTGGCAGAAGCCATCGAAGCCCTCGAAAAGGACCATAAATTCCTTACTGAAGGCGGCGTCTTCAGCGACGACCTGATTGAAACGTGGATTCAGTGGAAACGTGAAAATGAAATCGACGAGATAGCGCTTAGGCCGCATCCGCACGAATTTCACCTGTATTACGACAGTTAATAGTTTGGGCGAAGCTGTCCCGACGATTCGGGGCAGTGGGCATTGGGTTGCGGGCGAGACCTGCTCAACGAGTGGGCCTCGCCCCATTTTTTATCCATCAGTCAAGTATTAGGTATTCTTCTTGTGTTATCAGCTATGCTTATAATACCTATTAAGTTATTATAAAAGCATTTATGGTCAAAAGGGCGTATAATTTAAATAGTTGAAACCACAAAGGAAAGCAGAAAAAATTGAATAAAGAACGCAGAATGCAGAATTCAAAACTAAAAAACCAGGGCCTTTACGAAACCAGATATGAGCACGACGCCTGCGGAATCGG
>CAYLXJ010000303.1:1064-3322 GCA_964387385.1 uncultured Pirellulales bacterium | reverse complement strand
TCGGCATATGAGCCGAATAAAATCACCTTTTCGGCCCCGAACTCCTCGCCGATTCGCCTGCCGAACTGCTCTATCTCGTTCATTGCTACCATTTTTACCCTTCGGCGTTGTTACCTTCCAAATCCATAATAATTCCTTTTGCTTTAGCTTCCATATAGGACTCTTTGAGGTCTTTTATGATACCCCGGCCTAACACAACATTATATACTAAAATCAGTCCATCGCAGATTATCTGTCCTTTCCATGGAAACAGAACTGCTGAAACAAACAGCGGCAATGGATATGGCATCATATCAACAATCTCCTCGGTCAAACCAAGCACTCCATACGCCTTTGGCGGATTCCGGTCATTTAGAAAAATAGTATATTCTTTCAGATCTCGTTCAATGACATACTCGCCGGAAATATAATTTTTCAATTTCAGTACGTTAGACAGCTCCTTTTCAGGAAACTGATAAGGATTCTCATCAACAAAATCGTCTATAAAGGCAGTATTACTCAAAAGCTTATCTCTGGCTTTTGCTCTGGCACTATTCGAAGCGCACCGGAAGGTCTCCGCATTAGTAATTCCTGCAATACCGCCTAAACGGCCTGAAGCAAAACCAATAAGTGAACTATAAAGCGAAATAAACTTTGACGCCTCTTCTGGTGCCAAGAGCATAACATCCCATCTCTCATTTAATTCTTTGTTTCAACGCTTTTCTGCAAGTCCCTTAATGCGAAAATGAGCAACCAATCCGCCTGCCAGACGACTCTATCTCGTTCATAGCTACCATTTTTCTGCCACAGAGATTTTAGCCACAGAGGTCACAGAGCACACAGAGAATTAAATATTTTTCAAAAACTAATTTGCCTTTAGCCATAATATATCACTAATCCCTGTCATAGAACAATGCCCAAATCAACCAGAGAACAAACCAATATCCTATTTTATCCGAGGTCCATATTACCCCAACTCATTCTTGTAATCTTCGTTCGGACAGTTATCAATAAATTCACAAAATACCTATTCCCAGGTTCCAACGGTTCTAACAAACGATCAGTTGTAACAGATACTTTTGTAATTAGGTTGTCATCTTCAAGAAGACAAAAGAAAGGATTTTCGCCTTCCCCCGGAGTATTGTTTTTGATTTCATCTTGTGTCTGAGGCATACGGAGAGCATCAAAAAGTGTTTTGAGACGATTATCGATATCACCACCTTTTGTGATAATCAGTCCTGGATGTTCTGGCCTGAGAAAAATGATATTCAATTCTGCAACCAAATTCAAGTTTTTACACACAAGGGGAGCGAATCGAAAACCGCTTATATTTCTTATAATTGATGTTGTGCCATTAGGTGGATTGTCTTCCAAAAAGTGCATATTTTGCACAGAGCCGGAAAGAGGTTCCTGTTTCCACAATTCCGCTAATTGTTTATGAATTTCACGTCGAATAGCCCATTTATCTTTCAACTCGGATGATTTATCCGGCTTAAGCTGGCCTCGATATACTAATGTAAATTCCATATTGGCGCCTTCTGCTTTTTAATTTCTAATTCTTTTTTCTCTGTGTCCTTTGTGTGCTCTGTGGCTATGTAATTTTTTCCTGTCCGGCCATATAGGGCTGCAGGACCTTGGGGATATTTACCGAGCCGTCGGGGTTCTGGTAGAGTTCGAGGAGCGGTATCAGAATCCGGGGGCTGGCGATGACCGTGTTATTCAGCGTGTGGCAGAATACGTTTTTCTTCGTCGCCGAGTCCTTATACCGCAGGTTCATTCGTCGGGCCTGAAAATCGTAGAATTTGCTTGCGCTGTGCGTTTCGCCGAAATTGCCGCGGGAGGGCATCCAGGTCTCGATATCGTATTTTTTCGCCTGGCCCCTGCCCAAATCACCAGTGCAAACGACCACGACGCGATAAGGCAACTCAAGAGCGCGCAGGACAAGCTCGGAATTACTTAAAATCTCCTCGTGATATTTATTGCTCTCCTCGACGCTGTTTTTGCAGATTACGACCTGCTCGACTTTGTCGAACTGGTGAATCCTGTATAGGCCGTAGGTGTCTTTGCCCGCGGCGCCCGCCTCGCGCCTAAAGCACGTTGACATCCCCGCGAACTTTAACGGCAATTCCTCCTCAGTCAGTATCTCGCCCATCCGGTAAGCCGTAAGCGGCACCTCGGCAGTCCCCGCCAAATTCAATCCGTCGGTCTCCATTCGATACGTCTGCTCTTCCGAGCCGGGGTAATAGCCGGTTCCCCTCATCGCCTCATCCTTCATCAAA
>CAYLXJ010000303.1:0-1054 GCA_964387385.1 uncultured Pirellulales bacterium | reverse complement strand
AGCGGCACAGACATCGGCGTGTAGCCGCGTGAAATCATCACGTCCATCGAGAACTGCAATACTGCCCAGTGCAGGCGAGCGCCGTCACCCTTGAGGAAATAATTTCTCGTCCCCGCCAGCTTAACTCCTCGCTCGATATCGATTATTCCCAGTTCCACACCCAACTGCACGTGGTCCTTCGGCTTGAAATCGAACTTGCGCACCTGTCCCTCTCGGCGCAACTCAACATTCTCAGTGTCGTCTTTACCAAACGGCACATCGTCATCCGCCGGCTGAGCAACAAGCAGCATTAACGCGTCAAACTCCGGCTGCAACTGTTTGACCTTTTCCTCGAACTTCGGCTCATCGGCCTTTAATTTCGCCAATTGAGCGAGGGCATTTTGTTTTTCCTGTCCCGTTGCTTTGGGTATCGATTTGCCGATTCGGTTTTTTTCGGTGGCGATGTCCTGAAGCCGCTGCTTGGCCTCCGCTATTTCAGCATCCACCTTCAGCAGTCGGTCAATATCGACTGCGATATTCTTGTCCTTCGCCCCTTTCTTGAACCGTTCTGGATTTTCTCGTATTACCTTAATATCAATCATCGTTTTTCTGTCCTCTGTCCTCCGTCATCAGTCCTCATATTTCTTAATGATGACCACGTTATTCTGCCCCCCGAAGCCAAACGATTCTTTCATTGCTACATTGACGTTCATTTTTCTCGGCAAGTTCGGCACATAATCCAAATCGAGCTGAGGGTCGGGGTCGTTGAGGTTTATCGTCGGCGGGATAATGCCGTCCCGTATCGCCAGGACGCAGGTTATCAGCTCCGCCGCCCCTGCCGCACCGATTAAATGCCCCATCATACTCTTGATTGAACTGACGGCTACCTGTTTCGCTCTTTCCTTGAACACCGCCTTGATTGCCTTTGTCTCTATTGAGTCGTTTTCCGCCGTGCTTGTGCCGTGAGCGTTGACGTAATCGATGTCAGCATAACTTATTCCTGCGTCTCTAATCGCCGCCTGCATTGCCTGAATCGCGCCTCGCCCGTCCTCGTGCATATCCGTAACTCGAAACG
>CAYLXJ010000302.1:0-3343 GCA_964387385.1 uncultured Pirellulales bacterium | reverse complement strand
CAGCGCCTTACCCTTGATAAATTCATTTTCATCGACCGTTTCAATATCCGTAATTTTGCCGTCCGCAGGGGCTAATAACAGGTCTTTATCTTGCGGAACTTCTCTTTCGGGGTCGCGGAAAAAAGATAATATCCAAATAAAAACCACACCCAGCGCGAGCTCAACGAAACGGACAACCCAGATGGGTGTCGTCGGATGAACTCCGAACCAGAGGACAATCATAAACACCAAAATCGCCGCCGGAAAAATCGCAACCTGCGGCCAGCCATATCTCGTCAGCGGAATTCGCATAGGACTGTTATGCTAACAGATTTACTGTCTTTTGTCATCGCTGCAAATTAATGACTTCTTTAACTCCATATATAACAGACACTTGCGAGTGCTAAAATTTTTATATTTTTTTACAAAAAAAGCTTGACAAACGATTAATAAGTATATAGTTTATATACGAACTATTATTGAGGTCCTGATTATGGCATTGAAGGAAGAACTCGGATTAAAACGCGGATTCGATGAGCCGGCACATGAGGCGCTTTTGAATGTTTACTATACGGCCTCGATGATGAAAAAGCGGGCCGATGTATTTTTCAGCAAATTCGGCCTAACAGACGTGCAGTTTAACCTTTTAACTCTGCTGTATTTTCAAAGCGGTAACCAGGGCGGCCTGAGCCAGGTGCAAATCAGCGATATGATGCTTGTCAACCGCGCCAATATAACCTCCCTTGTTGACCGTATGGAAAAAACAGGCCTTGTCAAACGCGACTCTCATACAAACGACCGTCGATTCAATATCGTCAAACTCACAACTAAAGGAAAGGCCCTGTTCGAGAAAGTCGAGCCAATGTATATCGAGCAGGTCAGGCAGATAATGTCGCCTGTCAGCCGCACCCGGATGAATTTGCTGATGAAAATACTCGAAGAGGTAAGAGGAACCCTTCGAAATTAAAAGTTCAGACATAAACGAGGGATTTCGGTTCTACATTTTTGGCGTAATAGTATATATGTGAACCATATATATAGAAACTTATTGTGAAAGGAGAACGAAAATGAAAGCGAAAAAAATTACAATTTGTTCGATTGCCGCTCTATTGATGCTCTGGGCAGCATCACTGCCGGCACAGGCGTCTTCCGAGCCGAATGCGGCACAGGATGAACGTCTCGCCAAGCTAAAAAAGTGCGACCCGAATAATGTATCGCTTGTCCTGCTGCCGGTCCAAGGCGATGGATTTCCCCCTAATGTCACCAGTCATTTAGTTGCCGACGTGCTCGGCGGGGTGCTTGAGTCGCTCGGTATGAACAACCTTGACGCGCTCGACGCGGAATTTACTCCGCCAGCCGACGCCGCGTGGGAACAGGTGCCGGTTCATCTCGCTGAATTTCTAAAGAAGAATCCGCCTAAAAGCAACTATGTTCTCTATGCACAATACCTCGGAAATCCGAAAATTGGACCAACCGAAGTTCGTTTCGTAGTAATGGACGCGGCGGGCAATCTGGTGCTGACCGACCGCCAGACCAAAAAAGACGAGGATTTCAAACGCTTCGCTCTGGCCGACCCGGACCCGATGGGGTGTTCTGTGCTTGTGGCGGAACGATTGTTTTCACTGCTCGGCTGGCAGAAAGTCGATGGAGAGCCGCACGGGAAATTCGCAAAAAAGTGGGCCCAGATGTCCGGCTTACCCAGCGAGGCGGAAACGGCGGCTATGAAGCAACGTCTCGAAAAAATGAAAGCCGATGCGAAGACGACGCAAATCGCTATTTACCCCACGTGTATCGGCGAACAGCGCAATACCGAGAGCGCGGCTCGTCTGGCTTCGTTGGCTGCCAAGCGCCTTGGCTGCAAGACAATAAAAGGAGATAAACTGGTTCCTCTAAAACATGAACCGACCGCTAATGAGCAGAAGCTTTTGTGGGACCTGGCGCGGGTGTTTCAGGATTACCTGCGTGCAAATCCGGCCGATTCCAATTATGCGATGATGGCTGAGTATTTTATAAATCCCGCCGGCGGACCGGCAGGAGCGGTACACTTTGTCATCTGCAAGAAGTCGGGCGACTGGGTCCTCGTTGATTTCCAGAACAACCAGCACGAAGATTTCCAGCGAATCTCGCCGAAGAGCATCGAGGACTGCGACCGGCTGGCTGTTGAACGTCTTGCGAAACGTCTCAGGTAAAACAATTGGGCATGTAAATTTAAATATAAAAAATTATCGAAAGGAGAAAAATATGTTTATCACACTCTTAGCGGCGACTTTTGTTATTTCATTTGTCGTTTCGACAATCGTGGTTTTTATTTTCACCCGGCCACTGGATGGGATTCTCAACCGCATAGTATCAGACCAGATAAGCAAGGCATGGTCAAAGTATCTTAAGTTCGCGATGTATGTCACGGGTGTCTCCAGCGGAGTAAGGATATGGGAACTCCAACAATATGTCATAAAGCCGCAATATACGGGAAGCGATATTGTCGCATTGACCACAGAACGATGGGTTCTTGAGATTTATCGAGCGATAATCGGGACGCTTCAGGGTATTGCGTGGATGCTCCTTGTCTTCTTTGTTTTTGCGCTTGTGGCTTATGTAATCGTCCGCGCATTCGAACTAAAAAGCAAACGCATAGGTTAAGCTGACAAGGCGTCTGCATCGAACGATAAGACCGGCAGAGCTTCAAGTGCCCTGGAAAAAATCAAATCGACATCTTTGAATCTCTGCGAATCGCGGATGCCGCCAATGGTTCGACCAAAACTATACGGAATTATTGACGAAATAGTGAATTTTTACGATAGTATGGCCGGTAATTAAGCAATGTGAGGATTTTGTACTTTTGGACAGGGCCTTGTATGTCGGCTTGTTTACCGCAAAACGTTGACAGCAGCGAAATTAAAAGGCAGGACTGGCTTTGTCGTCTTGCCGGATTAACGAGCGGTCTGCTCTTGTGCGTTCCGGCGATAAAGCCGGCTTTTGTCCCGCTTCATCTTATCGCTTTATTGCCCGTGTTTTATCTTGGCGCAAGAGCAAAAACGCGCAGCCAAGGAATGCTTGTCGCGGGTTTGTATTTGGGTCTGGCCTATACGCTGCCGCAATTGTTTATCCTGCGGCTGCCCGTGCCGATGAGTGCGCTTCTACTTGTCTGGCTTACAATGATTATGGTCGTCATCACCTGGACTTGTGGAAAACTGCTGAACGATTCGGGCATATTGAGTGCGTTCGCAGCGGGTGCCTTACTCGTTGTAGTTGACTGGCTCAATTTCACAGCGTTACCGATATGGGGCACGGCCCAGTCGCTTGCCCGCCCCTGGTCGCATTATCCTGCCTTAATCCAGTTTGTCTCGCTGACGGGGATTACCGG
>CAYLXJ010000301.1:0-3356 GCA_964387385.1 uncultured Pirellulales bacterium | reverse complement strand
ACTTATTTCTGATACCGGCCACAATTTAGCCCAAAATTTACGAAATATAACAAGAGCCGGCTCATGAGTAGCATATAAAAAAAACGTGTAGGATGTCAGCCGAAAGATTTGCTTGCGTTCGAAATAGAGACCATAAATGTCATAATTTAACCAAAAAGCCGCGAGCCCGATCAAAACAGCACTGTTTTTAAGCCAAGGCAATTGAAATCCGTAATATGTTAGATAGTACACTCTTACCATAATAATTCCTATCCACAATGGAATTAACCATCGTGGCCTTGCTATTGTTAATCGAAAATCCTTTCCCCATATCGCAATATAGTTACCCAAAGTGAAGAGAAAAAAAGCATAAATATTAAAAAACGGCCATTCAGGAACCACTTCGCCTAGCCATATAACGCCCAAAGCCAGAACTACGCTGATTCCTGTCTTCCGAAGCAAATAAAAGGTAATTGGTGTCAGCAGGACGAAAAAAAATAATTCTCGAATAAACCACAATTGGTATGGCAAGGGGGTAATAAAAATCGTCTTCAAAAATTGCGAAAGTGAACAATTCCTTAGTTGATAGTTTGCAAAAAAACCATGCGTCCCTGGTACTAATTGTACTAAGTATAATAATATGAATGCCAAAATACTCCAAAACATGAATGGCACTGCCAGTGTTCGAGTTCGTTTTAATATCTTTTTTTGAAACTTCGGATTTGAAAAATCAAAATTTATGTAAAACAAGTAGCCCGAAACTATGAAAAAAAATGGCACTGAAATTGTAGCTACGCCTCGAACAATAATATTTTCGATGAAGACCGTCGCAGATCTGGGATTAACAGCTTCAGGGCCAGTCGCAAAGTTTATTCGAAGATTGGAGGCATGTATGAAAACGACCAATATTATAGCAATGAAGCCGGTTACTCTTAGTTTCTTGCTCAACGATTCTTCCAAAGCATCTACCATCACAATAATGTGGCTTTAAAGCTTAAAACGATTTTGTTATCGGTTTCATATTGCCATTTTTAAAATAATTTTTCTTGCCTCAAAAAACGAACTGCCGGCTTCAAGAGGCGAAAATTGCCGAAGGAGGGAATTGAACCCTCACCCTGTTGCCAGGACAGGATTTTGAATCCTGCGCGTCTGCCAGTTCCGCCACTTCGGCCCTTGCGTTTTCTATTATTGATTATTTTGACAAAGCAGTCAATTGCAAACATCAGGAAGCTTGTTTGCCGTCTTGCTCCGCTAATCGCGGGAAAACGCTTTGAAGGGCCTTGTCGAAACTGGTCGTGTAAATGATGCATATTGAAAAGGTAATCGACCAGTGCAGATTAAACACGTAATTGCAGAATACGAAAATAACAAAAACCGCCGCCAGTCCCAGAATCACCTGCCAGGCAGTCGCGTCCCGGTCAGCAATACAACTCTCGTCGAAAACGTTGACGTATTGCATCACAATCAATAACGCGCTATTCACAAAATTCCAAATAGGAAAAACCAGAAGCCACCCGCCGCTGTGTCCCCACATATACACTCCCGCGACGACACCGCAGGCCGCGTTCATCGTCACCGCGAACAAAAGCATTATCGCCTTTTCAGCGTCGGTCTTCTTCCTCGGCGTGAAAACGTGAAACAAACACAGAAACATAGCGATAAGAAACAACGCCAGATAAATGCTCAACCGCCACGGTTCAAGCCGCATCGCAAAACTGATTATTTCGCTCTGCATAACTTTATTTGTCAGATATAACGCAATGAGCGTTGCCGCAGTTAAAAATAGCGACAGCTCATCGTACGTCGGCACAAAAAAGCCGAGCTTCTCCTCAAATATGTCGGTCATATCATCGGGCGATTCGACAACTTTACTGCTCATCGACTGATATTCCTGCACGGCCTTTTCCGTATCGCTTTGTTGCACAGGCAATACAGCATCCTCAATCGCCGGTGCTTTCCTAACTCTTAATACAGGCCTGTTTGCAGTGGTATCCGGAACTAATATATTGTGCTTGCACTTTGGACACTGCCCCCTCTTGCCCGCCCCGTCGTCTTTGGCCAGAATCTTCTGCCCGCAATATATGCACTTGAACCTTATCACGGCTTAACCTCATCTCCGGAAACATAATCCCCCCTGTAACCAAGACCGGGAAAAACGCTTTGTAATGCCCTGTCGAAGCTGGTCGTATAAATGGTACAAATTGAAAATGTTATGGCCCAGTGCAGCTTGAATTTGTAATTGCAGAAAAGGAAAATAACGATTACAGCGGCCAAGCCGAGAAAAACCTGAAGCGGCGTGGCCTGGCGGTCGCTTACGCATTCTTCATTGATAACTCCAGTGAACAGCATTTGAAGAAGGATTCTGGCGTTAATCATGGCCCACAGCGGGAAGATAATCCGCCAGTCGATGCTTTGATGGCTTTTGTCCAGATATATCCAGTAGGCGTAGGCGATTATGAAAGTTGTCGCAGCCGCAAAAAACGCCATAAGCCGCTTCTCGATGTCTGTTTTGTCCCTGCCCGACAAGACCATATAAAAACACAGCCCAACGAATGCAAAAAACACAAGGCAGGCGATTAACATATTCAATACGGGATATTGGGTGGGAAAATGACTCATCAGATTAATAAGACGGTCTTGTGTCTTCGGATTTGTAAGTAAAACCAGTATCCAGGTTATCGCCATAAGGAATACGGATAGCGAATCGTATGTGGGAACAAGAAATCCCCATTGTTCTCTTAAAAGTTCAGTTGAGTCCTTTTCGCCAAACGTATCAAACGAAGGATAAAGGTCTTTTTCCCATTCAGGTACGTATGCCTTGGGCGAGTGCACTGGTTCCGTCTTTTCAATACTGATTGCCGGCCTGCCTTTAGTCGTTTTCGGGACAACCAAATCGTGTTTGCACTTAGGACATTTGCCCTTCTTACCGGCCCCGTCATCTTTGGCCAGTATCCTCTGCCCGCAATATATGCACTTAAACCTTATCACGGCTTAACCTAATCTCCGGAAATATAATCCTCTCTGTGAGCAAGGCCGGGTAAAACACTTTGCAAGGTCCTGTCGAAACTCGTCGTGTAAACGATACAAATCGAGAAAGTTATTGCCCAATACAATTTGAAGACATAATTGCAGAGCACAAAAATTATCAGAACAGATACCAAGCCAAGAACAATCTGAAGAAGCGTGGCTTTGCGGTCGTCTATACACTCTTCATCGATAATCTTAAAATTGAACATTAAGAGCAAGAGAATACTGTTGATTATGTTCCATATAGGAAAAACAATCAGCCAGTTAGGGGCAATAATATTTTTGAGTACATACATTCCTGCAAAGATGCCGGTGCCGGTATTTATCAGGACAGCGAAGTTAAGCATAAT
>CAYLXJ010000300.1:0-3359 GCA_964387385.1 uncultured Pirellulales bacterium | reverse complement strand
GTTCTGGCCCGCAACTGCAAACACTAAGCATCACACATATTATTACCGGAAAAACTTTTACAAACGACCGCATTTGCCGTTCCTCTTTAAAATTCACTGTTTTCCCTATAATCTTATATTCGGCCGACCATTCATTCAAACTTTTGCTGTCCTTGACAGTAGTTGCTCCTGCTGGGACAATTCGCCAATATGACAAAATACGATAATGCCGGCTTGTTTGGAACAGAAGAACCAGAATTGTCTGCAAATCACGTCATTCGCGTGGCGTTCGAGGCGGGCGTAGATTCCGAATTTGATTATCTCGTACCCGATAAACTTTGGCCCGTGCAAATTGGTCAAAGAGTCGAGGCGCCTTTCGGAAAATCAAACAAACATGAAATCGGCTTCTGCGTCGGGAAAGATATCGTTCAAACTGAATCGCGCAGAAAATTCAAACTCAAAACAATTACAGACATTGTTGACAAAACCCCCTTGCTCGACGCCGGCATGATGGAGTTGGCCGGATGGATTAGCGATTATTACGTCTGCCCCCTTGGCGTCGTCCTTGGTGCTATGGTGCCCGGCGCAGTCAAAAAAGGCGCAGGCGAAAAAAAGGAAAAATACGTTTACCTCGCCGTCTGCCCCGAACAGATTGATGAAATCACTGACGAAATTAAACGCGGAAAACAAAAACTCGTTGTTCAGTATTTGAAGGAATCGTGCGCCTTTGAATCGGAAACCGCCGTCGAATTAAACGAGCTGCTCGCCGATGTTGGCTGCACTGACTTGCCCGTTAAAAATCTCGCCGATAAAGGGATTATCAAAATCGCCCAGAGGACCGTCCTGCGTTCTCTGCCCGCTATACCTGAAGGTATGTTGATTAAGACGGATAAAGTCATTCTTAACGAAGACCAGCAGAAAGCCCTCGCGAGCATTACGAGCAGAATAAACGAAAACAAATTCGGCGTTACCCTGCTTTACGGCGTAACAGACAGCGGCAAAACCGAACTCTACATAAGGGCAATCGACGAAATCCTCAAAAAAGGCAAATCCGCCATTGTGCTACTGCCCGAAATCGCCCTGACCACCCAGACCATTCAGCGTTTCACAGCCCGTTTCGAGAAAATAGCCGTAATGCACTCAGGCCTCACCCCGCCCCAGCGAAACACACAGTGGCAAAAAATCAGGGCAGGTGAAGCCGATGTCGTAATCGGCGCACGCTCAGCAGTTTTCGCGCCGTTATCAAACCTCGGCCTGATCATCGTCGATGAGGAGCACGAGCCAAGCTATAAGCAGGACACCGCCCCGCGATACCACGGCCGCGATGTCGCCATTAAACGTGCCCAACTCTCAAACGCACATTGCATATTAGGAAGCGCAACCCCTTCCCTCGAAACCCTTCAAAACTGCGCTTCCAAAAAACATATTTTCAATATGATTTGCCTGCCCAGGCGCGTGATGAACCTTCCCTTCCCCGAAATGCGCCTCGTAGATATGAAGGAATATGCTTCGAGTAAGGGTGGGATAACGCTGATAAGCGAGCCGCTCGAACATCAGCTAAGCGAGGTGCTTTCGAGAAATGAGCAGGCAATCCTCCTCCTCAACCGTCGCGGCTACAGCAGCTTCATCTTCTGCCCTTCCTGCAAACACATCCTCCATTGCCGAAACTGCGATGTAACACTCACCTTCCACAAAACACTCGACAAACATATCGCACAATTCGCCACAATAACAGGCAGACACCTCCGCACCGGCTCCGCAATCTGCCATTACTGCGGCTCACAAACCCTCGTTCCTGAAAAGTGCCCCCTCTGCGGTAAGTCAATGATTATGATTGGCCTCGGCTCTCAGCGACTCGAAGAGGAATTAGCGGCCAAATTTCCGAACGCAAAAGTTGCCCGCGTCGATAGCGACTCAATGAAAGGCGACGACTACTACCGTGTCCTGCGCGATTTCAATTCCGGCAAAATCAGCGTCCTTGCCGGCACACAAATGCTCGCCAAAGGCCTGCACTTCCCCAACGTAACCCTCGTAGGCGTGATTTCCGCCGACACCTCGCTTTACCTGCCCGACTTCCGCTCAAACGAGCGCACCTTCCAGCTCATCAGCCAGGTCGCAGGCCGTGCGGGCCGCTCCGCGAAAAAGGGCGTCGTTTTCGTCCAGACCTTCTTACCCAACCAGCCCGCCATTCAGTTTGCCCTCAACGGCGATTTCGATGGCTTCGTCAGGGAGGAATTGAAGCACCGCAGAATTTGCAACCTTCCCCCGTTCTGGCGTCTTGCCCTCATTACTCTCCGCGACCGCTCTTACGAAAAACTCGAAATAGCCGCCAAACAGTTGCGCGAAAAAATCGACTCGATTATCGCCGCTACCACCGGCTTATCAGGTCAAATCAAAGTTCGCGGCCCCATCCCCGCAACAATCAGTCGTATCCAGACCTTCCACCGCCTGCAAATTATCCTCCAGGCCCCGACTCCCGGGATTCTGCACGATTTCTTCTCGACCCTACGCAAGTTCCTCCCAATCCGACCCTCCGTCAACAACATCGCAATTGATATAGATCCCGTTGACCTTTTGTGAAAAATCCGCAATCAGCAATCTAAAATCAGAAATAAAAAATCTCTGTGTCCTCTGTATGCTCTGTGGCTAAACTTTTTTCCTCTGTGGCCAAACTCGGGGTGGCTGGATTTGAACCAGTGACCTCTTGGTCCCGAACCAAGCGCTCTAGCCAAACTGAGCTACACCCCGCTGATTAAAATCAAATATATCACAAAGAATAAGTATTAGCAAGCGGCTGTAATTGACGTTATCATCTCGTTGCTTTGCTTGCAAGCCGGGGCGACATAGATAGAATGTAGGCCGGTCAACAAGTTTGGATTTTAAACCTGAGTGGAAATGGATGAACGTTTGTTCAAAGACGAAAAAATTCTTGTAATGGGTCTCGGACGCTTCGGCGGAGAACGCCTGGCTCCTCGTCGGGGGGAACTTCCCGGACTTCGATCAGGGGATCATCGGTATCGCACCGGGGGAGGAGCGGACGTTCACCTTCACCTACCCGGCGGAGATGCAGGATGAGGCGCGCGCCGGGAAGCAGGCCCGGGCGGTCGTGCAGGCGTCGCGCGTGCAGCGGCGGATCGTCCCTGAGCCGTCGGATGATTTTGCGCAGAGCCTCGGGCACGAGAGCCTGGAGGAGATGCGGGAAGAGATTCGGCGTCAGATGCAGGAGGCAGCGAAGCGGCAGGCCGACGATTTCCTTGAGCGGGATCTCCTGGAACAGGTAGTCCGGAACGCGACGATCCACTTCCCGGAGACGATGGTCACGGAAGAGGTCGCGGCGCGGATGGACGGCCTGATCAAGAACCTGGAGCGGCGCCGTCTGA
>CAYLXJ010000299.1:0-3378 GCA_964387385.1 uncultured Pirellulales bacterium | reverse complement strand
GACGTGATTCCGCCGTGATAAAACGTATATGTCGGCGGATCTGTCTGCTTGAGCGACACATATTCGGTTGGGCGTTCAAATCTGGGAATGTTGGCCGCGACACTTAATACCGCCTCCGCGATTTTTTTCAGGTCGGGGACTGCATTTTTGAGAGTTTGCTGCAACTCGCGCAATTGCTTTTCGGTTGGTATGCGCGTCAGGCCGCCCGGTATGAGCGTTACCGGGTGCGTTGTTCTGCCGGCGAGAAGGTCCGACCATTCGTTGGCTATTCTGTGTGCCTTGACAATCGTTTTGACGACGTCTGCGGCCCTGGCGACAAGCGGCACTACGGACGGCGCACCGAAAAAGTCCGGGGCGGCCAGATATCCCGCGTGCAGCGTATGGCTTTGAAGCTGCTCGGAATAGTGCATCAATATGCGAATCTTGTCGGCCTGTTCGGAAACATTCAGCCCAAGCGCGGATTCCACCGCCTTTGTTGCGGCAAGCGAATGTGTAATGGAGCATATCCCGCATATACGCGAGACAATCGTTTGAATGTCCTGGTAGCTGTGCCCCCGGACCATTGCCTCAAAGAATCTCGGCGCCTCGGGCACCTGCCACTGGAGTTTCTCTATTTTGCCGTTGGTAACGTTTACGACGATATTGCCGTGTCCTTCGACGCGGGTTATATGATGAACGTTTATATCCATATTTTTATGCATTTGTCGGCCCCTGACCACTTCCAAAAAGAACCATCTTGGCTTTTAATTGTTCAACGTTGAGTTTGTATTTGTCGATTACATCCTTGGCCGCATTCATGTTTGGATTGTCTATGTAGCCCCGACAGCCGAAACACCTGAAGCCCGATGATGGGCATCTCGCCCCGCAGCCCGCCCTTATAATCGGCCCCAGGCATATCTGGTCGTAATCCCAAAGGCAGGGATTGCCCTTGGCTTTGCATTCGACGCAGACCGGCCACTCCGGTATTTCGGGCTTTTTCCCCAAAAGCAGGCAGCGAATTATATAGGTAAGTTCCTTTCTGTCTATCGGGCAGCCGTGGATTTTGTAATCCACCTTTACAACCTCATCCACTGCCTTTGTCATCGCCGTGTCGAGATGAGGCATATTGGCCGATTTGCCGTAAACGCATTTTTTGACGTCCTGCAGGTCAAAGTTGTTTTTGAGCTTGTTTACGCCGCCGATTGTTGCGCAGGCGCCCAGGGCAATCAGTATCTTTGCCCTTGTGCGTATAATTTCGATGCGTTTTTCATCTTCCGGCCTTGTGATTGAACCTTCGATAATGGCGATGTCGTATTCCCGGCTTTGCTCGCTCATCGCCTCCCGCCATTCGACCACGTGCACTGCGTCAACGAGGTCGAGTATCTCCTCTTCGAGATTGACAATTTGAAGCTGGCATCCTTCACAGCAGGCGAAATCGAAAATTGCAACTCTGGGTCTGTCCATTTTATATTGCCTCCGGTGCGATGTTGAGGTCCGAATAACGGAATACCGGCCCGTCAACACAAACGTAATAGTTATTTATCTGGCAGTGACCGCACTTGCCCACGCCGCATTTCATTTTTCTTTCGAGATTAAGGAATATATTTTCGCGCGGCACTTTCGCTTCGTCGAGTGCCAGCAGCACGAATTTATACATCACCGGCGGCCCGCAGACGAAAACAAGCGCCGATTTAAGCTCTGTCTCGATTTTCGGTATCAGGGTGGTAACGACGCCTACGTTGCCCAGCCAGCAGTCGTCGGCCTGGTCAACTGTCTCCATAAACTTCATATCATTTCTGCTCGACCACGCGTCAAGCTCCGAATGAAAGAACCTCTGTGCCATGCATTTTGTGCCCAACAGGACCACAAGCTCTTTGTAATCGGCCCGGTTGTCGAGAACGTAATTTACGAAAGACCGTTGCGGCACAAGCCCGATTCCGCCGCATACAAATACGATATTTTTGCCTTTTGCCTCTTCCACCGGATAGGTGCCTTTGCCGTATGGGCCTCGAATCCCGACCTTGTCGCCGATGCGCATCTTGTGAATCGCGTTTGTCACGTTGCCGATTCGCCGCACAACCAGCTCGAAATACCCTTTCTGCGTCGGCGACGATGAAATCGTAATCGGCGCTTCCCCTATCCCCGCTATCGACACCTCCACGAACTGCCCCGGTATGTAATCGAATGGCTTATCATCGTCTATAGCCAGCCGCAGATACATCTCCGTCGGGTTCATCAGCCGCTTCTTCTCAAGCGTCGCCAGCCGCGGCAGGTAAATATCTTTCTCAACCGCACATCGCTCACACATTGCTTAACTCCTTATAGTGATACAAGATTGCAAGAATCATTTTATTCCAAGGTCTTGAATCAGCCGGTTATATACATTGATTGGATTTGCAATATCCGGCAGGCACGCGTGAACGCACCGCCCGCACCCGACACACGCCGGTATCTGGCTGCCTATCTTCTCCGGCACGTATTTGCCTTTCCGGTAAATCCGGTGCCTGAATCGGTCTTCGCGTTTCTTCCTGAATTCGTGTTCGCCCGCCACCTTTGTAAATCCGTCTAAAAGACACCCGTCCCACGCGCGTTGCCTCTTGCCGTTTATAAAGTCCCAGTTGACGTCGTCCTGCACGTTGAAGCAGTAGCAGGTCGGACAAACCTGGTTGCACGACCCGCAGCTAAAGCACGTCCGCGCCTTCTCCTCCCAGACGGGATGAACATACGCCCTTTCCAGCAGCTTCGCCAGTTTAGTGTAATCGCAATTCAGCTTATGATTATTAAGCCGCTTCTTGTTCTCCGTCCATACCTTTTCCCTCTTTTCAAGGTCGTCGGCCGTCGCTTCGACAGCCCCGCCGACCTTCGACAGGATTTTTTCGCCCTTCCTCGAACCGCTTTCCATAAGGTATGAATCCCCGATGTCCGTAAGCAGCGCATCGAAACCCGCCCTCACTGTCGCCGTTCCCATCGATGCCGCGAAAACGTCCTTTGAAGGCGTAACCACATCGCAGGCGACTATCGTGGCATTGTGCCGCCTTTTCATATAATGGGTGTCAAAGTTGTCCTGGCTGAAAAGCTGGTCCGACTGGTTTATCGCCTCCATATCGTAAGGATGCACGCCCAGCAGGATAAATTCCGTCTCGTCGATTACCGACTGATACTGTCCGCCTACTTCGTATGTGAGAAGCGTCTCAATCGGCGGCAGAAGATACTTTCTTCCCGGCGGCCGAATGGTAACATCGTAATCCAGCCGCAATTCTCCCGCCGACTCAAGCTGCTCGAACTCGAACCGGTCGCCTTTGGCGACTGGTCCGAACACCTTGTTGTCTTTTATAAGGCCTTCTATAAACTTCCTGAAGGCGTCTTTACCTATTTTCCTGACTGTCATTTTCGCCTCAA
>CAYLXJ010000298.1:3058-3386 GCA_964387385.1 uncultured Pirellulales bacterium | reverse complement strand
ACCGTTCAAAGCGGAGGGAGCAAAATTAGAAAGCAAAACGCCTTGTCCAGCGGGCCATTTGCTGTTCCCACATCGGTCTATGCTCCTCCGGCTTTATTTTTCGCAATGATTCCAGCACAACATTGGGGTCCGCTCCCCCCGTGGGCCTTTCCCAGAAGGCATCTATTGAACGCACAACAGCGCTGTTTTCCCCCAAATCACCTGTCAGAAGGCAGTTATTGACCAGCCGGACCGCCGACTCAACCTTGGGCCAGCGCAGATAAACCTCCATTAATTGGCCCAAAATCGCGTCCTTCTGCTGGGCTGACTGGGCAGATTCGCGTAATTT
>CAYLXJ010000298.1:0-3048 GCA_964387385.1 uncultured Pirellulales bacterium | reverse complement strand
AAAATCTCCGCCGCCTGCTCGAACTGTCCCGCATCTATATATAATGGCGCAAGTTTCTCACGGGACGTTTTGGCCGTAGCAATCCTGTTTTCCGCCGCTGCCTTTCGCTCGACAAGCTCAAGAAACGCCATTCTCTGCTCACTGGACAATTTCGCATTCTCCCCCTGCGTTTCGAACTTTTCCAGCCACTTCTCAATCGTATTGACATCACAGCCGCCGAATATTTTTATCATTGCCTGCCAAGCCGCCTTGCTTTCAGCATTTAGCCCCACTTTTTCCCACAGCCACGGCAAATCGTCCTTGCTGCCCACCTCCGCCGCAAGCTGCAGTACCTTGTTCCGAATTATCTGGCTGCGGTCGTTTATAAAACTCTTCGACAGAATCTTCATCGCCCAGGCCTTATCAATACAGATAATGCCTTCTACGGCCGTCTCCCTTACAAGCTCATTCTCATCATTGAGCGCCTTTTCAAACACCGCCGCGAACCTTTTCGATGACTCTGGCCTGTAGGCGCTCTGTCCGCACAATCTGGCCATCGTTCCCAAAAGCTCGCCTCGCAGCGTCCCATCCTGCCCCTTGGCCTGCCTGTTATATCTTTCAACAAGCATATCTATATATTTCGCCGCTTCATCTGGGCCCAGGCCAGCCGGCTCGAGCAGCTTTCTTACAACCTCTGCCCCGACGTATGCCTTTTTAGAATCTTCGCTGTTGAGATATTGCCCCCCCCATTCCAGCGTCTGCTTTCGAAGCTCCATAGAAATCCCCACTCCCGAAGTAGGCACAAGCGCATACTGAGAGGCCGAACCAAGCGCCCCCAAAAGCTCCAATTTTACCTGCTCATCCTGCTCGACCTGGAACTGCTGGGCAATTCGCTCCGCCGAACCAAGCTCACCCGTCAGCGAAAGAAGTTTTGCCGTGGCCAAACGCACGTCCCTGTTGGAATCCGATACAAGTTTCACAAGGGCAGGCCCGATTTCCGCCGGAAGTTTCGGCTGTGTCCCGACCCGCCACTGCGATACCTTTTGCAATGCCCACAACCGCACCGCCGGCTCTGGATTACTTAATTGCTCAGTCAGGAATTTTCCCTTCTGCCCTTCTTCAGCCAATCCGTCATAGACCCGGTCAAGAGCGCCTAAATACGACCTTCGCCACATATCACGCTCTTTTTGAAGCTCGCTCATACGCGTCTCCTGCTGCAATATCCGGTCCCGCTGAAACCGCTCCATTCCCCGCGTCCTTAATTCTGCCAGGATTCTCGCCCGGTTGGCGGCATTTCCTTCAAGTGGAATGCCCATCGAGCGAAGTGCCTCGCGCGAGGCCGTTACAACCTGCGCATCCTTATCATCGACAAGCTCGATAAGCCGTGTTATAGCCCTTTGGTCGCCCTGTATCTTCAGCGCGTAAATAGCGTTCAATCTCTCCTGAACCGGCTTTCCCGCGTCTTTGGCCATCGGCTCCAAGATGCCCGATACCTCGTCATAATCGTAAATCAGCGCCGCCTCCGCCGCGACCTTTGCCACCGGGCCTTCGTCATTTTTCAAAATCTCCGACAGCGGCCCTAAAAAATCCTTCACGTTCTCAACCTGCTGCCTTGTTTCCCTTGCCGCCACAAGCGCCTTGCATACCGCGACCTGCGCGGTTTTATTTTCCGGCTGTCTCATCGCGTTTATAAGAACCTGCCTGTCGCGTTCGTTGCCGCTGAAAAGCAGCACCATCGCCGCGTCCAGCCGGACACCTTCCGTCGTCCCGCGTAATAGCGCCTCGGTATTGACCTTTCGCTGGGCCTCCTCCTCCGACCGCCTCGCTTTTTCCAAATTGACCGCCTGCTGCTCACATCCTGCCGCAAGCAACAACAAAACAAACAAAAAACTCAACCGTTTTAACATTATCACCGCCTTACCGTGGCACGGGCTTCCAGCCCGTGTCCTTTTTCAAATTCTTACCAACTCTTAATATAATGACGTTTCCCGGCCTTCGTCAATTGCCTTTAAGGCCGCGGATGAAATTTTCTGTGAATCTCACGTAATCTTTCGCCATCCACGTGTGTATAAATTTGTGTTGTCGATATATCCACGTGTCCAAGCATTTCCTGCACGCTTCGCAAATCCGCGCCGCCGGACAGTAAATGAGTCGCGAAACAATGACGCAGAGTATGCACCGTCAAATTTTTCGGCATTCCCGCTCGCACCGCGTATTTTTTTATTAAACGCCAGATTTCGATACGACTCATCGGCCTGCCGGTTCTGCTCAATAATAAAATTTCTCCGCTAAACGGCTTCACGAGTTTGCCTCTGGACTTATTCAGGTAATCTTTCGTCGCCGCCGCCGCGACTTTGCCGAGCGGTATCACACGCTCCCTGCTGCCCTTGCCCACACACCGCACGTATCCGACGTCTAAATTGATGTCCGAAATTTTCAAACCCGCAAGCTCGCTTGCCCGCACGCCCGTCGCATACAATAATTCGAGCATCGCCTTATCACGCAGATAATACTTCTCCTTCGACGAAGGCGCACTAAGCAAATCCACAACCTGCTTTTTGCTGCAAACGACCGGGACCCTCTGCCAGAGCTTAGGCCCGTCTAAAATCCCCGTAAAATCATCACTAATGAGGCCGTTTAATTTAGCAAACCGCAAAAACATCCGTATCGCCACCAGCCCCCTCTTTTGCGACGCCTCCGCCCTGTTTTTTCTCGCAAGCGTCGTCATATATTTTTGAATAAGCGCAGGCGTAATTGCTTTTATGCTGCTGACCCGACAGAAATCGAGAAAATCCCTCAAGTCCCGCCCATATCCCTGAATCGTATTGTCAGACAATCCCCCCTCGACTGTCAGGTAGTTCAAAAAATCCCTGACAATACGCCCCAACGGCAAAACATCCAGCTTTTTCACAATTTCCTGCGTCTGCACCGACGGCATAGAATATCTCCGCTGACAAACCTATATATAATTGTATCGACTTGTCTTCTCAGCACGCTTTAACAAACCCGTTCTCTCTATGGGCGTGTTAAACGGCCTGATTTCGCATATAATAGCTTGATATGAAAAAA
>CAYLXJ010000297.1:0-3398 GCA_964387385.1 uncultured Pirellulales bacterium | reverse complement strand
AAACAATTCCGTCAAAATCTGTGTTCGTTTTGAATGTGCAATAGGCAGTACTGAGTGTAAAAGATTAGCTAATATAAACACATATACAACGGAGAAATCGCAATGAACAGGCGCGAATTTATAAAGGCAGGCGGGGCGCTGGCGGCAATGTCAATTACAGGATTAAAAGCAGACGCAGCAGAAGAGCAGAAAAAAACAAAAGTGACGTTTCCTCGTTACCGCGGCTTTAATTTTCCCGTGGGTTTCGGCGCTAAGGGACCGCAAAAGAGAAAATTCGAGGAAAAAGACCTTGAGATAATGAAGGAGTGGGGATTCGATTTTGCTCGGATACCGATGTCGTACTGGAACTGGGCGGACAGGAACGACTGGATGAATATTGACGAGGAGGTCATTAAGGAAATTGATGAGGTCGTTAAGTTATGCAGACAATACAAGATACACGTTAATCTCAATTTACACCGGATACCGGGCTATTGTATAAACGGCAGGGACGAGGAACCGATGGACCTGTATCTGGATATGCCGGAAAATATGCAAAAGGCGCTGGACGCGGCGGTGTTTCACTGGAAGATGTTCGCGAAACGGTATAAGGGGATATCGAGCAAGGAATTGAGCTTCGATTTGATAAACGAGCCGCCGCATTTGACAAGAGAAAAACGTCACATTGAGGTAGTCGAAGCCCTTGTAAAAGGGATAAGAGAAGAGGACCCTGACCGGCTGATTGTGGCGGACGGCAAAGACGTGGGTCGGCTGCCGATTATGGGGATAGCGGATTTGGGCGTGGTGCAGAGCACGCGGGGCTATGACCCGATGAGCGTCAGCCACTATACGGCGACGTGGGTTCCGAAGGATGCGTTCGAATCGACTGGGATGCCGACGTGGCCATTGAAAGGCGACGACGGGAAAATATGGGATAAGGACGTACTGAAGGCCAAGCTGATTGACACGTGGAAACCGCTGATGGAAAAAGGAGTGCCCGTGCACGTCGGCGAATGGGGATGTTTCAACAAGACACCTCATGATGCAGCAATATCGTGGATGAAGGACTTGTTGTCATTGTGGAGAGAAGCCGGATGGGGATACGCGATGTGGAATCTGAGGGGGGCATTCGGCGTGCTGGACAGCGGCCGCGAAGACGTGCAATATGAGGACTATAAGGGGCATAAACTTGACCGCAAGATGTTAGAGCTGATGAAGGAAGATGTATGAAAAAGACGATTTTGCTGATTGCTTTTACGATTTTCGGAATTGCGAACTGGGCCGAGGGAGACATCGCGAAAAAGATATACGAAGCGGAAGACGCGAACCTGCTTGACGGAATTTTGCTTCTGGAAGACGGCACGGCAAGCGGAGGGAAATTCCTGCGGATGGGGAAAACCGGCTCAGTGCTTTTCAATATCGAGGCGGAAAAGGCGGGAAGATACACAATCTGTATCGGATACCGCTCGCCCGGCAGGGACAACGCACAACGGATTCTGATTAACGGCAGGGAATACGCGCCAGAGATAGGATTCCTCGCAAGTCAAAAATGGGCCGAGACCGAGAAGAATGCAGGATTAAACACAGGCAATAACACAATCGATCTGCGGAAATCCTGGGGCAATATGGATATCGATTACATTACGGTGACTGGCCCCATTTTTGAAAAGCCGGAGGTCTCGCCAGTTACGAATTCTTTTTATAAAAACGAAACATCCTCAGACCTGTTTATCAAATTAGACAAAAATAACAATAAGCTCACATCGATTACACAGAATCAAAATACGGTGCTCTTCAAGGAAGAGCCGGCGAAATACACGCAAGACGGGGCAATTATCAGAATTTCAAAAGAGTATTTATCGACGCTGGACATGGGGACGACTGAATTACTGTTTAATTTCAGCGATATAGAGCCGGTAAAATTCAATCTTGAGGTAAGAGACAAGCCGGGAGAAGCGGAACTGACGATTGTTTCATTTGACGTAAGTCACGGAACATCGGTTTTGACGCTCTTGCCGACGGGAAAAACGCTGCTTATCGACACGGGCACCGAACAAATGTGCAAAGAAAGGGTGATTCCGTTTTTAGAACGGCACAAAATTATTCCCGACTACCTGTGGATAACGCATTATCACGACGACCATGCGGGCGGTGAGCATCTGATTAAGGAAAAATATCCAGGCATAATTAAAAAGGACTACAAGGATTTCAATACCGACGAACAGTTCGAATTTGAAAAAACGAACGTAACCATCCTGAATTCATATAAGGATGGGGCTGATAAGGACGACGAGAATTATAAATCGCTATCGATGAGAATGGAATACAAGGGGTTCGTTTATACCCACGGAGGCGACATTTACGGGCAGAATCAGCAACAAATCCTAAAAAGATACACACAAAAGAAGGACATCGAACATTTGAGGACGCACATATACCACGCGAACCACCATTTTCACGGCTCGGTCGATGAAGATTACCTTAAAGCACTCGACCCTTATTTATTCATAGTTTCAGGAGAGGAGCATATTTACGGCAGAGGGGCTTATACGCAGAATGTCCAGCGGGACGTGATACCGGCCCTGAGGAAAGAAAACAAGCGGTTCATTGAGGATTTGCTTTCATTCGAGGTTGGTTATGTTGTTATCAGGGCATCGGACGGCGAACACTGGAATTATGAAACGTATAAAGACCTCAGGGCTGTGATACCTTTTTTAGCGAAACAATCGACGGAAGAATCGAATCTGGCCGACAAGATGTCAATTAAGCCGGTAACGCCGAACGCATCGCCCGAGGCGGTCAAGCTTTTAGAATACATTTACAGTATCTCCGGCAAACAGACGCTTGTGGGACAGCATTGTGCGCCGCTCGTGGCAAAGACGCAGCTTCCATTTCTTGAGAAATGGACGGGGCGATATCCTGCCTTATGCGGATTTGATTTCGGATTCAGCGAACCAGGCACCTGGGACGGTATTAACTTCCGTCAGGACATCGTGGATGAGGCGATAAGACGGCACAGCGAAGGATTTATAATAACTATAATGTGGCACGCGGCGAGACCGATAGAAGATGAGCCGGTTGCGTTCAGGGAGTCGGTTCAGGGAGAACTGACGGACAAGGAATGGGAGGAGTTAATCACGCCGGGGACGCGGATTAATGAGCGATGGAAATCGCAGGTTGATGTAATCGCATTTTTTCTCAAGCAGCTTAAAAACGCGGATGTGCCTGTATTATGGAGGCCTTACCACGAAATGAACGGCGAGTGGTTCTGGTGGGGCAAAAAGGCCGGTGAAAAAGGGACGAAAAAGCTATATCGAATGCTTTTCGACCGCCTGGTTAATTTTCACGGGCTTAATAATCTGATATGGGTCGTAAACTTCATCGAAATCAGGGAAATCGTGGCACCTTATTATTTAGTT
>CAYLXJ010000296.1:0-3399 GCA_964387385.1 uncultured Pirellulales bacterium | reverse complement strand
TACAAAAGAAAGCATCATACCCGAAAGCGGACTTTTGACTTCAACCCTTGAACCAAAGGAATCATACATTGCATTGAAACGATTCCGCGACCGCATCTTCGGCAGATAACAGGATTATCGAAATGCCAAGGATTCAAATGCTTGCGTTTGCCTTTGCCGGAGTAATAGCCGTGGTTTTATGCTTTTATTTTACTTTGCCTCTCGTCTCCGCAGGAGACCTGATTGAGTCACTCGAACTGGAATGTAAAATAAATCCAAATAATGCGACCGCTGAAAGCTTGGCGCGACTGCCCGGCATCGGGCCAACAAGAGCGCAGGCGATAGTAACTTATCGCGAGAACTTTAACAAAACCGAAAACGTTACGGCTTTTCGTAACTGCGACGATTTACAAAACGTAAAAGGTATAGGCCCCAAGATTGCCGCCGGAATGTGTCCACACCTTAAATTTGACGATGAATAACCAATGACGCGGCAAAGCGATAACGTTGACACGCTGTTAAAAGAACTGGAAAAATTACGCGATTAGTTTAATATGATGCAAATGGACGAATGGGTAATTGATAAGCCGTTGGGACAATGTTACGCCACGGGCAAGGTAATCGCCACCGGCGAGGAATACTACTCGACACTGGTTGAGACCGAGCAGGGTTTTGCCAGGCGCGACTTCTGTGCCGAATACTGGAACGAACACAAGCCGCAGGTCTTCTGCCACTGGAAAACCAAACTTCCCCGCCCCGACCAGAAAAAAAATCTTCTCGTCGATGACGATATGCTTATGGCCTTCTTTGAACGCCTTGGAGCAGAAACCGAGCAGGAAAAAATTAATTTCCGCTTTGTCCTGACGCTCGTTCTTATGCGAAGACGCCGCCTTAAATACGACTCATCAAAAACAGAGGACGGAAAAGACATCTGGCGGCTGCGCATAACAGGCACACAGAACTTTGTCGAAGTCGTCAACCCAAACCTCGGCGAAGCGCAGGTAGCACAACTGACTTCGCAAATAGGTGAAATTTTGCAGGTTGAGCTGTGAAAAACTTTTTTGCTTTTGCCTTGATTTTTTTAGCAGGTTGCGCAATTCCGAAACCGCAGCCGGCGCGAATCTGTCCCGGCAAAAAGACCGCTGCCGAAGCAATAGAAACATTGAATCTGCGCCGTGAAAAATTAATGCCGCTACGTGCCGCAGGCCAATGCCTTCTGCGTTACTATCTCGATGGCAAACAACAAAAGGAAAATTTCCCAGTCAAGCTGTGGATTAACCCGCCGAATGAAATCTATCTTCAGGGCGACGTTGCTTTCGACGCATCGGGCCTCGTCCTCGGCGCAAACGCCGACGAATTCTGGTTCTGGCTCAAACCCAAGGAAATCAGCTCGTACTGGTGGGGAAGCTGGTCGCAGGATAACGCCGCAGGCCGGTTCGCCTTAAATTCCAGCGCACTGCTCGAGGCCTTCGGCTCGGTTGATTTTCAAAACGGCAACTGGTCGCTTACGCAAAGCAGCAATTTCGACGTCCTCATAATGACTGATGAGCAGGGAACAATCCTCAAGCGGGTATATATCGATTCCTGTGATTACCTTGTTTCAAAAATTGAATACCTCGATTCTGCAGGCCGGTTTGGCCGTGCGGAATTCGCCGATTACGAAATTGTTGACGAAAATTTCTCTGTCCCGCGCTCGATAAAAGTTATAATGAGCACTAATGACGCAGGCGAAAATTCAGTGTTGATAACGCTTGCCTCAGTCAAACTGGCTCAGTTCAGTCAGCAGCAGAGAAACCGGCTTTTTGTCAGGCCGCAACCCCGCGGCTTCGCGCACATTTATACAATAATAAACGGCAAGGTTATCGAACAGAAATCCGAATAAGCCGTAAAATCAGTGACAATTCAATTTTGAAAGGCGTATTTCTTGGCTAAAACGCGTTTAAAAACCAGATTGCGTGATGGTAACTTTATCCTCGACGGGGCTATGGGAACCCAACTGATTGCATACGGCGTCGAGCCGGGAAAATGCAGTGAACTGCTTAATATCGAGTCCCCCGGCCTTGTTATGAGAATTCACAAGGCGTACATAGATGCAGGCAGCGACGCGGTTATAACAAACACATTCGGGGGCAACGGCTTTACGCTCTCACGACACGGCTTGGCGCATCGACTCTCGGAAATAAATACTGCTGCCGCTCACCTTGCCAGAAAAGCCGTCGGGAACGATAAATACGTCCTCGGCGACATAGGCCCGAGCGGCGACTTCCTCGAACCTTTAGGCCACTTAAAGCCCGACCAGCTCAAAACCGCCTTTTATAACCAGGCAAAAGCGCTTTTGGCGGGCGGCGTTGACGGCATAATTATTGAAACAATGAGCGCGGTCGAAGAAACAGTTATCGCTGTCAAGGCGGCTAAATCCGCAGGCCCTGATTTGCCTGTCCTGGCCTCAATGGCCTTCGACAAAAAAGGCGACGATTTCAGAACTATGATGGGAGTAACCGTCCAAACCGCCGTAACATTGCTTATTTCAGCAGGAGCCGACGCCGTCGGCTTCAACTGCGGCTCGGCGACACTGCCCGACTATATTGAACTTGCCAGAAGGTATGTGCAGACCGCGCGGGCTGTCTCAAAAGATGTCTTACTGTTCGCGGAGCCCAACGCCGGCAAGCCCGACGTGTTTGACGGAAAAGTGAAGTATAAGGTAACGCCCGACGAGTTTGCCGATGCCGCACAAAAAATTTACGACGCAGGCGTCAAAATAATCGGCGGGTGCTGCGGAACCTCCCCCGACCACATCAAGGCCCTATCCAAAAAATTGCACGGTTAATCCGAAGTTGCCAGTTTTGCAATTTGGCTTATTGTTCTCTCTGTTGCTCCTTGATTTTTTCTAATAATCTCCCGGCCGTTGCGGGCGATTTGAAGAGCGTAATCGGCGTCGGTCAGGCATTTCGCTACCGCATCATATAACTCGTTTTGGTCTTTAACCAAAATCGCGCCGCTGCCTTTCAAAAGGTCATCTACGGTTTGTTTGAAATTGAAGGCATGCGGCCCGAAAATCGTGCATTTACCCAATGCCGCCGCTTCCATCATATCCGAACCCCCCATCGGCACTAACGACCTCCCGACAAAAACCACCTTCGCCAATGAATAAAACTTCCGCAAATCACCCATCGTATCGCCTAACATAACATTTATGATTTCTGATTTATGATTTATGATTTTTTTCTCCGTGACCTCTGTGTGCTCTGTGGCTAAATCCTCTGTGGCTTTCTTCTTCTTTATCTCACTATACCGAACCAAACCGAATCCCTTCTGTTTGATTAAATCAGCAACTTCGTTAAAACGTTCCGGCTTGCGGGGAACAATGGCAAGGAGTAAATCTGAGAACTGCTTTTGCTTAATCAGCCGGCGGTGAACGTC
>CAYLXJ010000295.1:0-3403 GCA_964387385.1 uncultured Pirellulales bacterium | reverse complement strand
CCCGACGCCAGAAACAAAACGATAAGGACGACCATTATGATTTTCAGCAGGACGAAGCTGACCTTAAGCGCCTGCGACAAATAATCGTATCCCGAGCTTATAGATTGTATCGGCTCTTCCTGAGTATGGGTATGTTCGTGACTGTCTTTGTGGTTATGCTCTTCCATAATTTTATTCGGCCTATTTACGCTTCGAATCGATTTTCGGCATTTCTTTTAACATTTTGAACGGCTCGGAATCGGCACCGATGACCAGAGTTGAGCGATTTTCGAGAATCTTCTTGAGCGCCTCGATATCGCGCAGAAACATCGCAAGCTGCGGGTCCTCCTCGAGCATCTTATAATAGCCTGCGGCCTCGGCGTCGCCCTGCGCGCGTATGGCCTTTGCGCGGGCATCGGCCGCTGCCAGCAGTTCCGTCTGCATCGAGTCGGCGTCGGTCGTGATTTTTCTCGCAGCAGCCGTTCCCTCGGCGATTGTCGCCTCGGTTTGGCGCTCCCTTTCCTTTTTCATTCTCTCGAAAACGTCCTTGCTGACGTCTTCGCTGACCTTGAGCTGTTTTATCCCCGCCGCCTTTATCTCGATACCGTAAATATCCTTTACGGCCGCCTGAAGCTCGGTCAGCATCTCCGCCTCGATTTGCTCCAACTTTATTTTTTCGGGGTCGCTATTGACAAATTCCGAGAAAAAGTGCCTGCCGATGACCTTGTTCTGCGTATCGCTAATCTGGCTTCGCAGCTTGGCCTCGGCCTCGGTCACGTTGCCGACGGCATTGAAAAACACGAGCGGCTCCGCGATGCGCCAGACGACAAACGTGTTGACGATGACGGGCACCGCCCCTTTGGTCGTCGTCTCGCCAAGCTCCGCTTCCAGCACGCGCAACCGCGAATCGAATTTCTGCACCCACTCTACCGGCGGGGGCCATTTGAAATAAAGCCCCGGCTCGTTGATTTGACGCGTCGGTTTGCCGAAGGTCGTTACAAGCGCCAATTCGGTCTCACGCACCTGAAACGCCGCGCTTACAAGGGCAACGACGACCAGCAGCACTAACAAAAACAGCGGTATCGATATACTTTTCATTGTTATTTTGTCTCCTGCAATCCGCCCAGCTCATAAAGGCCGGGTGTTAATTTTTCCTGTAAGTCAACTATATAGACCTGACTGTCGTTGGTATCCGCCACCACGACGTATTTTCGAATGTTCTGCAAACCCTCTTCAAGGACAGTCAAACGCTGCTCATGTTTGTAAATCTCTTCGGCTGCCTGGTAGGCCTTGACCTGGCTGGCAAATCTTCTGCCCGTCGCCTCGGCCAGCGTCGCCCTTTCAAAGGCGTAGCTCTGGGCGTCCCGCAGGCGTGCGAAAATCTCGCCGCCTGCAGCCGCGAACGCCTCGTCGAGAGCGGCTGAATTCTGCTCATCAACCTGTCCCCTGCTTTTATGGTATTCGGCGGCAAGCAAATACAGTTTTTGCGCCTCGCCGATACTTCCCGCCAGATTAGTCAGCGTCCTGTTGCGCTGTGCCTCGGCGTTAAGTATAATCGCTTGTTTTCTCTGGACGGCCCCAACGACCTTCTGATAATCTGCTGCGACCTCAGTAGGCGGGTGAATCCCCTGTATCCCGACAAAAACAATCTCAACGCCCAAGCCCGCCTCGTCAGCGGCTGCCTGTATGTTTTTTGTAAGAATTTCTTTTGCCAACGCCCTGCCTGCCCCGAGCAAGCTTTTTTGCAATGCCTGCTCGTTATCGACTTCGATGGTGGCGCCGGCAGCAAAACGGGCAAGCTCGCGATAGCAAATTTCTTCCAGCCGTTTTTCTGAGCCGGGGCGCATCCTCTGATTGGGCTCCTCGAAATCGCCGTGACTGTAAAGAAACGCATATAGGTCCTTGACTTTGAACTGGACGGGTACATTTGCTTTTAACAGGCTTACCGGCGCCGCTCCTTCGGCTCCCTCCTTCGCCCCCCACTGGCTGGCAACGAGTATGCTGTATTCCTCCTTATAATGCTCTTTTCCCCACAAAAGTGCTTCGCGTACAATCTCGCCTGTCTTGGGGTCGGTTTTCGGCACGAAACCGATATTCAGCTCGGTAATTCGCTTTGTCGGGTATCTGCTCGCGATATCAATCGGCCAGGGCCATTTAAAAGTAACGCCCGGCTCGGCCAGACGCACGTTGCCCTGCGCGTCTTTGGGATTGCCGAAATGCTCGATTACCGCCTGCTCGTCCGGCCCCAGAACAACAATGCAGCTCAGCAGGTAGAGCGTTATCGCGCCGAAGAAAACCAGCGGGACAATCGCTTTTTCAAGAAGTTTATAAAACCACGTCTGCGAAACCTTGAAGCCGAATTGATAATCGATTGCACCCGCGGCTGTATGAAGAATCTCACCCGGCTCGTTAATAAGCCCAAGCAATCGGCTGTCGAAAGCCGCCCTGCTGTAAAGCCCCTCGAGACGAGGCCGGTATATATCGAGGATTATGTTCAGCGCGGTTTCAATGCCGAGGACGATAAGCAGCACCGGAATTAAATACTCGATGACCTTTATTAAGGCCAGAATCTTGAACTGCACAAGGGCTAACGCTACAGCCATAGCAAAAAACAGAACCGCCGAGCCGAAAAGCAAGCTTCCCCCTGCCCTAAGCGGCTTCCAGTCCTTCTCACGCGACATCCCCGTCGCATAACGCGAGACGAGGAAGACAACAAAGGCAATAGCCATCATAATGACCGCGCAAAGCAGCGGCTGTTTGCCGGTCGCCGGGATTGAGTCGCTTACTCCCCGGAGAAGATAAAATCCGATTCCCGCCTGATACGCTGCGATTATTATCGCAAAAACGGGCAAAAACCACTTTTCGAGTATTTCAAGCCGCCTTTGCGCCACCGCGAACAGCTGCGCCTGCTCGCCTTTCTGCTGGAAGATTTTGCCGGGTTCAGGCGCCGCGGCCAGAGCGCTCATATCCAAACGTTCCTGCTCAGCAAGGTTTCGCTGGTGAAACTGAATCAAAAGGACCAGCCATACCAGTACCGCCGCGAGAAGCAGGTAGCTTGAGGCATAAACGGCGAAAAAGCCGCTCCATTGGCCGACTAAAAGCGAAACAACGAAAAATATGACGCTGATTACCAGCGCCGCCGCCACGACGTGTTTGGCAGGCCTTGATGTTGCTGTCATTTGTCTGTCCCCGTTATTTATATTGAACCACTCTTAAAAATGAACATATATATAAAATCGCAGGACTATTTACAATTCCGTTGTCCTGACTTATAAATATATCGCCAAAGTTCGACAAAAACCATTGCAGAATTCGCTAAAGACGCCCCGAAACAAGCGTCTGTGTATAAAAAACGGCCGTCCTTGCCGATAAAGGAAACGAGTATAACTTATGAACAAGCTTTTTACTATTGCAAAAAATACGT
>CAYLXJ010000294.1:0-3436 GCA_964387385.1 uncultured Pirellulales bacterium | reverse complement strand
ACAGCGCGTATCGAGTAGCTTTCCAAAGCCGGCGAAAAGCCCGTCGCCTCGCGTATCGCGTTATAGGCCGCATCCACAGGCCCGTCGCCTTCGGCTTGCGCCTCTTTTACGCCTTCTTTTCTCTTTATCCTCACAACCGCCTTCGGGCTTGCGCCCGTCTCTATCAATACGCGCATATACTCAAGCTCGAACGTATGCTCGACCCCGCGGACCTCGTCCTCGATAATCGCGACAAGGTCCTCGTCGAACACCTCTTTTTTCTTGTCCGCCACCTGCGTAAACCGGTTGTAAGCCGTCTCAATCTCATCTTTGGTCAATTTATAACCCAGTTTTTTGCACCTGTCGGCAAACCCGTGTCTGCCCGTATGCCTGCCCAACACCATTCTCGAACCCGCAAGCCCTATCGTTTCAGGCGTCATTATTTCGTATGTCTTGCGTTCCTTCAGGACGCCGTCCACGTGCACGCCCGACTCGTGCGCAAAGGCGTTGGCCCCCACTATCGCCTTATTCGGCTGTATCACAAATCCTGTCAGCCGCGATACAAGCTGGCTTGTCTTGTAAATCTGCGTTGTCTTGATATTGGTCGTCAGGGGCTTCACTTTCCCGAAAAAGTCCTGCCTCGTATGTATCCCCATTACGACCTCCTCGAGCGCAGCGTTTCCCGCCCGCTCGCCAAGTCCGTTGACCGAGCATTCCACCTGCCTCGCCCCGTTCCTTACTCCCGCCAGCGAATTCGCCACCGCCATCCCTAAATCATTATGGCAGTGACAGCTCACAATTGTTTTTTCAATGCCGGGGACTTTTGCGACGAGCTGGGCGATGATTTGGCCGTATTCGTAAGGCAATACGTAGCCGACAGTGTCGGGGATGTTCAGCGTCGTCGCGCCGGCTTCGATTACGGCGGTCAAAATCTCAATCAAAAACGGCATTTCGCTGCGGCAGGCGTCTTCCGGCGAGAACTCAACGTTGTCGGTGAACGTCTTGGCGAACTTGACTGCCGCGACAGCCATTTTCAGGACCTCGGCTGGGGTCTTATTGAGCTTATGCTTCATATGTATCGGGCTTGTCGCGATAAACGTGTGTATGCGACGCTTTTTGTCGGGCGCAAGGGCCTTGCCCGCTGCCTCTATATCAACCTCAGTTGACCTCGCGAGGCCGCAAATCGTAGGGCCTTTGACCTGCTCGGCTATTAACTTAGTCGCCTCGAACTGGGCCGGCGACGAGACGGGAAAGCCCGCCTCGATTATGTCCACGCCCAAAACCGCCAATTGCTGGGCGATTTCGAGCTTTTCGGCCACTGAAAGCGACGCCCCCGGCGCCTGTTCGCCGTCGCGTAAGGTTGTGTCGAATATCAATACTTTGTCTTCCATTTGTATATCTCCATTTTTAGCCACAGAGGTTTTAGCCACAGAGGACACAGAGGTCACAGAGTAAAAAAGCAAAAACCGTGTAAAGCCGTGTTAATTTGTGTCAAAAAGCGTTCAAATCCGTGCCTTTTTAGCATTTTTTCGCAAATTTAGCAGCTATTATGCCACAAAAAGGCACAAAAGCCATTGTTTTATGGTTTAGAAAGGGAAATTAGATTGTGGTGGTACCGTTTTCTGCGCCTTAGCGGCGCAGGAGCAGCGTGAGGCCGATAAGGCCGAGGACGATAGAACGAGTTGTTACGCTGTTAACCATATTGTTTATATTATACGGACAGGGTTCGGGGATGCAAGTATTTTTTTTAAGAAATCGCGGATTGCGCAGAGGGACGCTGATTTTATCAAAATAATGGGGGATTGTTTTGGGAGATGGGTCAAACAAAAAGACGGTTTTGGGAAAGAAGGACTTAAGCAGCGAACAAGGCGTTGAAACGGCTTTGCCATTCATCTTCGGCAATAACAAGAAAAGACATTTGCTTAGCAGAAAGTTTGAGGCCAAGTTCAGTGAGGGTTGTTTCTTTCGCTCGCTCATTGCAGACGTTGAATAATTTTTTCTTGTACTCAGTATCTTCACTATTCTTCAAATGAATCCCTTTTGTTTCGACGACAAATACCCTGTTAAAGCAATTGCCGTTTGAATCGGTATCGGTGAAGATAAAATCGGCATATACGCGATGTTTTTGCCAGCCCTGAACACCATAATCCTGTTTCTGAACGTTTCGATACCAGAAGAACAGTTTATCCTGGTCATCAAGATAGCAGGCAACCTGACGCTCGAGGTCGCTGTCGAAATCATCACGGGAAACATAATCGAAAAGGGATTTTTCAAGCATGTCGCCAGTGGTTTTGTTCAATCGTGGAGGATGAGTTTTCTTTTGTTTAGGAAATTTATAGCCGAGCTTACCGGCAACAACGAGAAAGTGCATTTTGTCCTGAGAAATCATGTCCCTGAAAACCTTTTCAGCGAGGCGGTCTTTTTCAGAAGCGAGAACTTTGCGAAGCTCTTCTATAATAAAGACGAAGTTATCTATGACAATTCTTTCTGAGAATTTTTTAAGCATTTTATTGAGAGCCATTTTGCCGAATTCGAAGGCAATCCAAGGATTGGGGACAATATCGAGCAAATGACGAGCAAGGAAAACAGGGTCGAGATGCAAGGCGCCTGCTTTGAGCAATTCGGACTGTTTTAGTTTTATGACTTCCCGCTGGTCATCGGAAATGGTCGCAACCTGCTCAATATCTTTTTGTTCGAGCATAGACAGAGTGAGCGAATCGAGGGCGGATAAATCAGCATCGTTCCAGGGGATTTGACTTGCGATATCCATTTCGTAATTAACTTTTCGCCAATCGGTTCCTTCACGGATTGCAAAGACAGGAAGAATGACCTGGTCTGCGGATTTTTTGAAATTTTCTCTTAATTGCGATACAACTTCCTCGCGTTCTTCTCCGGAAATCTCGTCATCCATAGAGATTCGACCCGTGAGGTCGCCGAGTCCTTCGCCCTGTAATCCTTGTTTTACTTCTTTGAAAAGTTCGGTCTGATGGAAACAAAAGACGTAGCTTTCATCAAGCTCTTTAATGCCTGTTTTCTTAGCGAAGGGCTGGCGAAGGATGCGGCCGATTAATTGAGTAAGAGCGGTTTTTGAGCCGGGTCGAGTAAGGATAGCAAGCTGGTATGCAAAGGCGCAATCCCAGCCCTCCTGTAGGGCCTGCTTGGTGATAATATATCGGATACGGCAGTTTTCGGACATCAGTCCTCCGACGTCGTCTATTTCCTTGAGTTCGTCTTTTTCACTTGTTTTGACTGCGACTTCATCGGGCTGTAAACCGACGATATTTATAAGGTGTTCGCGGACATCTTCTGAATGAATGAGACCTGATTTTCTTTGTTCTTTACCAGTGCGTTCGACCTGAATGAGGCAGATAGGCCGGATGTATTTGCCGGAGTTTGCCTGATATTGTCTGGCCTTTTCCTTTAGCATTTCGAGATGGTTATGTGCTTCGAGGAGGGT
>CAYLXJ010000293.1:0-3443 GCA_964387385.1 uncultured Pirellulales bacterium | reverse complement strand
ATGTCAGCTACGTTTGCCACTTCCAAATCTCCAATAAAGGTTATAAAGGGCGTAAAACCCAACAGTATAGGAAAAATTCACGGACAGGGCAAGTCCCTGTTTTAATAAATTACCCCAAAAATCAGGGGGCATTCATATAAAAATGCCTGCTAATATCTTGCGTATTGACTTTTTAATTGTTAAAATCAAACTTTTGTATTATTTCAGCAAGAATAAGTTATTAGGCGGTAAAAGATGATTTTGACGCAAATTTTGCGGCCGGGATGCATTAAAGTGCCGCTTTCGGCTGCAGACAAGCAATCGGCGATAACCGAGCTTGTAAACCTGCTTGACTCCAACAAGCTGCTTACGGACAAAGAATCGGCCCTGCAGGCCGTTCTCACACGCGAGCAGACCAAAAGCACAGGCATCGGCTCGGGCGTGGCAATCCCGCACGGCAAATGCAGGGTGGTAAATCAGCTTGTTATGGCGATTGGCATCACCAGGCAGCCGATTGATTTTTACAGCGTTGACGGCAAACCAGTCAGCATCATTATTCTGCTGATTTCTCCCGCGGACCAGACCGGTCCCCACATTCAGGCCCTTGCCCAGATTAGCCGGCTTATGCTCGACGGGCAATTAAGGGAAAAGCTTTGCAGGGCCGGTACGCCTCAAGAGGTCTGCGAGCTGCTGAGCTGCAAAGCGAACGAGTAATAACGCTCGTCGGACGAGAACGACAAGTATGACAGGTCGGACATTCTTATTCTATTTTTTCCGGGTGCGCTTCCCAGGAGACAAGACCAAGGTCGTGCGGATTGGCCATATCGGGATGGTGCGGGACGACCCTAACGGCCACGCCGCGTCTTCCTGAAACGTGGCAGGGAGTCAGGCCGGTGAACCAGTGCTCATTATCAACGCCGGCGGAGCTTTTATGCTCCATTTTTATCACGGCCCCGTCTGTAATGTTGCCTCGGGCGTCCAGCGGCCCATGGTAAAGCTCGACCGATACATCTTCGGGATTCAGCCGGCCTAATTTAACGAGAGCGCTGACCTTGAGTTTCGAGCCGACCTTAAGCTGCGGATTTCTGGCGTCGAGTTCAGTTCCTCCTTCGCTGTTGCCCATCTCGACCTGGACGTCTTTTATTGTCAGGTCGTTCCAGGCCCGCTGAATGTCCGCTTTCCAGGAGGCAAGCAATCTGGCCTTGCTCATATTTTTAGCTGTGAGGTAATCCCATCTTTTTTGTGCCGGCAGGTAGCAGCGTTTGGCGTAATCCATAACCATTCTGCGCGTATTGAACTGCGGCGTAATCCGCCTCATCGATTTTCTTACCCTGTGAATCCAGGCGCGGGGCAGATTATCTGCCGAGCGGGTATAAAACAGGGGTATGACCTCATTTTCGAGCATATTGTAAATCGCCTGCGATTCGACCATGTCCTGATATGCCGCGTCATCGTAAACTTCGCCTGCGCCTATCGCCCAGCCGCCGTCGGGCTTATAGCCCTCGCACCACCAGCCGTCCAAAGTGCTCATATTCAGCGCGCCGTTTATGGCCGCCTTCATACCGCTTGTGCCGCTCGCCTCCCAGGGCCTGCGAGGATTATTGAGCCATACGTCAACACCCTGAACTATCATTTTGGCGATATTGATATCGTAGTCCTCGAGGAAGACGATTCTGCGTCTGACGTTGAATTGTTCTGCGAAATGAACGATTTCCCGGATGATTTCCTTTCCTTCGTTGTCGCGCGGATGGGCTTTGCCTGAGAATATGAATTGAACCGGCCTTTTTGCATCTGTAAGCAGTTTCGTAAGGCGGGCTGGGTCTTTGAAAAGCAGATTCGCTCTTTTGTAGCTGGCGAATCGTCTCGCGAAACCGATTGTCAGCGCCTCGGGGTCTAAAACCTCTTCTGCGCGGTTAAGCTCGCTGTGAAAGGTTCCTCTTCTTTCCATCTGTGCCTTGAGCCGTCTGCGTGAAAATGCTATCAGCCGTTCCTTGCACCGCTGGTGGCTTCGCCAGAACTCCTCGTCCGAAATCTGGTCTATGTTGGCCCAGACGGGTGAATCGGCGTTCTCATCGGCCCAGTTGGGCCCTAAATATCGCTCGTAAAGCCGGCTCATTTCTTCCGATATCCAGCTTTTTGTATGTACGCCGTTAGTGATTGACGAAACCGGCACCTCGTTTGTAGGCACGCGTCTCCACAGGCAGGACCACATTTCACGCGAGACCTGTCCGTGAAGCTCGCTTACGCCATTGATATGGCTGCTTACCCGCATTGCCAGTATGGGCATCTTGAATCCTTCGCTTTCATCCTCAGCAAAAATCCTGCCCAGCGCAATCAGCCGGCGTTTGTCTATTCCCAGCGAGGGTGCGTAATTACCGAAGTATTTGTCCATAAGCTCGGCGCTGAATTCATCGACGCCTGCCCGCACGGGGGTATGCACGGTGAAAACGGTTCCCGCCTTTACGGCCTCGAGCGCCTCGTCGAAATTGACCTTCGACTCATTCATAATCATTCGTATCCGCTCGAGCGCCGAAAACGCGGTATGTCCCTCGTTAAGGTGGCAGACGGCCGGCCTGATTCCCATCGCTGCAAGGACTCTCATTCCGCCTATACCCATCATAATTTCCTGGCGAATCCGCATCTCAGTGTCTCCGCCGTAAACGGTCGTCGTAATCATCTGGTCGGTAGGCGAATTGGCCTGAATATTGGTATCCATAAGATAAAGCTGCACTCGGCCGACCGATGCGCGCCATATTTGCGCAAACACCTGTCTGCCGGGGTAATCCACGCTGATTGTTACAGGTCTGCCGTTGTCGCCGCGAACAAGCTCCAGCGGCATATTGTAGAAGTCGTTTTCGGTGTAAACCTCCTGCTGCCACCCGTCAACGTTGAGATACTGCCGGAAGTAGCCCTTTTGATACATAAGTCCTACGCCGGTTAACGGTAGTCCGAGGTCTGATGCGCTTTTTAAGTGGTCGCCCGCGAGTATTCCGAGACCTCCCGCGTAAATCGGAAGGCACTCGTGGATGCCGAACTCTGCGCTGAAATAAGCGAACGAGCACTTCGATTCCTTCGAGCGGACCGAACTGAACCATTTATGCTCCTGCAGGTATGATTTGAGTTTGTCCGAGGCCTTTTGCACCTCGGCTAAAAAGCCCTGGTTTTCCGCAAGGGCATTGAGCCGCTCCTGAGAAACACTGCCCAGCAGCTTGACCGGATTATGCCCGCAGCTGTTCCAAACCGCAGGGTCAATTCTTGCAAACAGGTCAATCAGCTCAGGGTTCCACGACCAGAACAGGTTGCCGGCTATCGTCTCAAGTTCCTTCAGCGCATCCGGCAAGGCCGGCATTACCGTGTAATTTCGTATCTTAAGCATTTTCACCTCTTCCAAAGGTTACAAACTGGGTGTCCTTTTCGCACAAATTATCCCTCGCTCTAAATCGAAAAAAAAACGGCCCTGCTTA
>CAYLXJ010000292.1:0-3493 GCA_964387385.1 uncultured Pirellulales bacterium | reverse complement strand
GGCGCGGATACAACCATTCTTCTTATTCGCAGTTCTAATTCACTGAGTTTGACATTGAGTTCGTTGCATTCCTTTTGGTATCTTGTTCCCACATCATTATTGGGTCAGGTAGAAACTGCAAGTAGTTCAAAATCGCCATATATCGTTCGGTGCACTTCATAAATTCGTGGCAGGTAATCCAAAATTCCCCTGCCCATCTGATAGTGAATTCAGAGTTTTTTTGCTACCCCTGTCTTGATGCCCTCGATTTTACGCAGCAGAATGACGCCGAGCACTACAACTACGACAGGGGTTATTGCTGAAACGATTATTTTAATTATTTCTATAATCATATCTTGTTCCTTCGGGGTTAATTCCGCACTACGATTTTTCCTTTTTCACTTTTTTCCAGAGCAGTTCGCAGAGGTCTTTTATGCCCTCGCCCGTTACGGCTGATATGGGAATAATTCGGTGCCTGAGTTTTTTTTTCAGTTTTTTAACAATTTTCCCCTCCGGCTCAAGGTCGATTTTGTTGGCGACGATGACCTCGGGCTTATCGGCAAGCGTTTTACTGTATTGCTCAAGTTCCTTACGAATGCGGTTATAATTTTTCACCGGCTCAGAGTCGTCCATCGGCATTATATCCAGCAAATGAACTATAATGCGGGTCCTTTCGATATGACGCAGGAATTCGAAACCCAGCCCCGCACCTTTGTGTGCCCCTTCGATAAGCCCCGGCAAATCTGCCATAACAAACCTTCGCTCTCCCGTCAATTCCACGATGCCCAAAATCGGCTCAAGCGTCGTGAAGGGATATGATGCGATTTTTGGTCTTGCTTTCGAGCAGCGGGAAATAAGGGTGCTTTTGCCGGCGTTGGGCATACCAACAAGACCAACGTCTGCTATAAGTTTCAATTCCAGCCGAAGGTTTCGTTCCTGTCCCGGCTTGCCGGGCTCCGCGTATCTCGGTGCCTGGTACGTGGAAGTAGCGAATTGCTTGTTTCCTTTGCCGCCTCGTCCGCCAAGACAGACGCATACCTTCAAACCCGGTTCGTCAAGGTCTTTAAGCAGTAAATCGAGTTCTGTGTCGTAAACAAGCGTTCCTGGCGGAACGCGAATGAGCAGGTCCTCGCCGCTTGCCCCTGTTTTATTGTTGCTTGAGCCGGGCTTGCCGTCCTCCGCGTGCCAATTATGCTTTCCGGCAAAATCCATAAGCGTATCAAGGTTTTCGTCGGTAACAAAATAAACATCGCCGCCTTTTCCCCCATCACCGCCGTCCGGCCCGCCTTTGGGGATATATTTCTCCCGCCGGAAGCTCACGCACCCGTTTCCCCCGTCTCCCGCCTTTACTCTTATTTTTGCCTCATCGACAAACATTCATATTTCTCACAAGTTTATTGAGCTGCGTATTATAGCCGAATCACCGCGGATTAACAGTCGTCTGATGCTGTAATCATAAATCAGAAGCGAACCTCACTGATTTTCCCCTTGACGCTTTAATCGTCGGCAGATAACGTATAACCGCCCAGATTGAAGGGACTTGTTATGGTAGTTGATTGTCACACGCACATAAAATGCGCTGCGAGGGAAAACCTCGATGTTTCAGAGCACATCGAGGCCGCTGAGGTTGTCGATAAATGTATCGTTCTGGCCGCTCCCGATAATAATCCCGAGCAGGCCAACGCGAATCTAAGCGAATACGTCGGCAAATATAACCAGAAAATGCTCGGCTTTGCCTGTATAAATCCTCTTACCGATGATGTCTCAACAAGAGGTCTTAAATCCGTAACAGAAAAACTCGGCCTGAGGGGTATAGTTCTATACTGCTCACAGGCCGGCTTTCACCCCGTGCACTCGCTTGCATATCGATTTTACGAGTCCGCTCAGGAACTCGCATTACCTGTATTTTTTCACAACAGCCCCGTAGGCCCAAACGGTTTTCTCGAATTCGCCCAACCGGTTCATCTTGATGAAATCGCCCGTTCATTTCCGGCGCTCAAAATCATCATTGGCAATATGGGCCGGCCCTTCGTCGAGCAAGCCCTCTGCCTGCTGACAAAACATCAAAACGTCTTCGGTGACCTCTCGGTAATCCCCGACAATACCTGGGAGGTCTATAATCTTGTCGTTGCCGCGCACGAGCAGAAGGTTTTGGATAAACTCCTGTTCGGAAGCGCTTTCCCCGACGCACGAGCACAGCAATGCATAGAAACGCTCCTCGGTTTTAATCGCCTCATCGGCGCGGCCAATCTGCCCACCGTGCCGCGAGAAAGTATCCAGCAAATTATCGAGCGAGACGCTCTTAAGCTGCTCGGTATTGAAAAATAACCCGGACCGGACATAACGGACTATGGCCAGACAAAGATGGGCCACAAAACTCGGCGTAATTTTAGCTGTCGCAGGAAGCGCCGTCGGCCTCGGTAATTTCCTGCGTTTCCCCGTTCAGGCCGCTCGTAACGGCGGCGGCGCTTTTATGATTCCTTATTTCATCGCCTTCTTCCTCCTCGGGCTGCCCCTTATGTGGATTGAGTGGACCATCGGTCGTTTCGGCGGCGGCTTCGGGCATTCCACTGCCCCTGGTATGTTTCACTCGATGTGGGAGAAGAACAGGTTTATTAAGTATTTCGGGGTAATCGGTATATTCGGGCCGATAGTCATTTTTATCTGCTACATATACGTGGAGTCGTGGCTGCTGGGCTTCAGCTTCTTCGCCCTTTTTGGCAAATACGGCGCGTGCACAACCGAGCAGACAATGACGGCGTTTTTGAAGGGGTATCAGGGGGTTGTTCATAACGAGTACTTCAGCGGTATCGGCACGGCTTATATGTTTTTCATGATAACTTTCCTCATAAACGCCGTGATTGTATATCTGGGCATAAGCAAAGGAATCGAGAGGTTCTGCGAATATGGGCTGCCCGTGCTTTTCGTATTTGCAATTATTCTTATGCTCCGGGTTCTGACGCTCGGCACCCCCGACCCTGCTGAGCCGGAAAAAAACGTCCTCAACGGGCTTGGCTACCTGTGGAACCCCCACTGGTCAAAACTTGCCGATGCAAAGGTATGGCTTGCGGCGGCGGGGCAGATTTTCTTTACGCTGAGCTGCGGCATAGGCGTAATCCTTACATACGCGTGCTACCTGACCAAAAATGACGACGTGGCATTGTCCGGCCTGACGGCTGCGGCAACAAATGAGGTTGCGGAAGTTATCTTGGGCGGCTCAATCGTAATACCGGCTGCATTTGTGTTCTTTGGTCCGCTTGCTGTAAGCACAATCGCGGCAGGCGGCGCATATGACCTGAGCTTTGTGGCTATGCCGCTGCTTCTGCAGAAAATGGCGTTCGGCAATATCTTCGGTTTCATGTGGTTTGGGTTATTGTTTATCGCGGGCGTAACGTCCTCGATTTCGCTTGCGCAGCCGGCGGTTGCGTTTCTCGAAGACGAGTTCAACCTTTCGAGAAAAAAAGCCACCGTTATTTTTGCGGTATTCACCTTTATTATGATTCAGCCCGTTATA
>CAYLXJ010000291.1:0-3501 GCA_964387385.1 uncultured Pirellulales bacterium | reverse complement strand
GCCAGAATCGTTCCTGCGGGCAGGCCGCAGAAATTGCGGTGCGACAGGTAATACGCGAATCCTGCCGAATGGTCCATATGGCCGTGAGTGAGCAAAATATGATTTATGGGTATTATCTGGTCGGGGGCTTTGCCGATATCGAAGCAAACGTCTAACTGCGGCATCGCTACGACGGTCTCCTCGCCCGCCGCCGAATAGCCGATAATTTCCAGCTCTTCTATTTTCACCCGTGCTAAATTATGACTCGGCATATGTTTTTCCAGAGCAAAAATTGTAATTTCGTTATGTTAAAAACAGATGCGGCTGGTGTCAATTTATTTACGCCGCAAACCTCGCAGTATTATCGGCTTGCGGCAGCAAAACCATTCTCATATACTCAATCTGATGAAGGCCAAAAACACGGTGGTAAAAACAAAAACTGTCCCGTTTTCGCCCGCGCTGACAACGGGCGTTACAGTATTTGTGACAAGCGCCTGCATTATGATGCTCGAGATTGTCGCTGGCCGGCTGGCCGCAAAGCAGTTCGGCTCATCCCTTTACACCTGGACAGCGGTCATAGGGGTAAATCTCATCGGCATTACAATTGGGGCATACCTCGGCGGAAAAGTTGCCGACCTTTGGCCGATGCCAAAGACCCTCAGCCGGCTGTTCGGCGCCGCTTCAGCCGCCTGCCTTCTGGCCATTGTCCTGAATAATGCCGCCGGCCAATGGCCGCTTTTCTGGCGATTCAGCATAGCCGGTCGCTCATTTGCCCATATAACAATCGCGTTTTTCCTTCCGTCGGCCCTGATGGGAGCGATAATTCCCCTCGCAATCCGGCTTGCCCTCGACCCTGATATTCACAAAGGCCGCGCCGTCGGCAGGATGTATGCCCTCGGCTCGGCAGGAAGCATCCTCGGAACATTTCTTGCGGGCTTCTGGCTTATCGCCGCGTTGGGAACGATTAACACAATCTGGGTAATTGCCGCCATTATGCTGCTGGGTGCAGCTTTTTACCTGCCGAAATCAGCCGCAGTTTACATATACTCTCTCATTTTCACGCTGCTTATAATAACAGGCGTTTCATCCGCGCAATGGGCGCAACAGACCGGCCAAAACCTGCGATTAAGACAAATCCGTCCGCCGGAAGTGCTTTTCGAAAACGAAAGTCAATACTGCTACATTGCCGTCCGCCAAGTGACAAAACATCCCGACGAACGGCAGTTCATCGAGGATAACCTCAAAAATCACAGCAGATTGATAATGGGCGAAATCCGCGACCTTCGGCTTTTTTATACGAAGGTATACGGCGCGGTTACGCATCTGCTTGCGAAAGACAAAACAATACTTTCAACGTTATCGATAGGAGGCGGCGGATACGTTTTCCCCCGTTATATTCTCGACGTCTGGCCCGACAGCCGCGTTGATGTCGTTGAAATCGACCCCGCCGTAACAGATGCCGCCAAAATCGCCTTCGGCCTGTCCGAAGATTCGCCGATTAACACGTTTTCACTCGACGGCAGAAACTACATTGATGGCCTGCTGGAAAAGAAACGCACAGGTCTGTCGATTCCCCAATATGATTTCATATATATGGATGCGTTCAGCGATATGGCCGTCCCCTTCCAGTTGACTACGCGGCAGTTCAGCGAAAAAATCTTCGCAATCCTCTCAACCGACGGCGTTTATATGATAAATATGATTGATACGCCCGCCATCGCCAAATTCGCAGGCAGTTTAATAAAGACCCTTAAGCTGAGCTTTCCTCAAGTTTATGTTGTAAAACAGACGGCACGCAACAACCTTCCCACCAATTTCGTAGTCATAGCGGCCAAAATGCCGGTCAATCTTGATAACCTGAATGCCGACAGGCATCTTGCGAGAATGCATATTGAAATTTTTGACGAAAATAATCTTGCTTCATTTGAGAAAAAATCCGGAGTGATTGTCCTCGATGATGACTACGCTCCCGTCGAGAATTTTATCGCACCCGCCGCACGCGGCGCAGCCGCCATTGAAATGGCCGAGAAATTTATTGAGCAAGCCGAAATACTCAATGCCGGCGGCAAATGGGAATCGGCTCTTGAAAAGTTGCGTCTGGCGATTAAAACCTGCCCGTCCTGGACGCTCAAAGCATATTACCTTATGAGCCAGGTCCTCGCCAAACACAGCCGACTGCCCGAGGCCATCGACGCCATCAACTCCGCCCTGGCACAAATCGATCCCAACGTGAATAGAATCAATACCGCTTCATTTCATTACAATATCGGCTTAATGCTGAATAAACTCGGCGACCCCAATAAGGCAAAATCGCATCTCGTTGAAGCAGACAAACTGCTGAGACAGGAGCTTGTCGATGACGACGGCCCCGCTGAAATTTTCTGGTATCTCGGCAGCGTTCAGTCGGCGATGGGCAATATCAAGCAGGCAACTGACCTTTTCGAAACGGCCGTTAAAAAAGACCCTGATGAGCTTGCTTATCGCCTGTCGTTAGCCGAGACGCTCACCAGGCAAAAACTATACAACGAGGCATCAAAAAATCTGCAGGAAAGCATCGATTATATGCTCGATAAAAATCGTAAAGACGACGCAGAACAATTGAAAGAATTAATGCGCCGCCTTGAAATAGACACGGAACGAAGTGACGATCCCGCTTCGGAAAATAATAAATAATAAATGACTATGCCCGACACCAGAACACACAGAGGCCAGCACCCGATGGACGCCAAACTTTTCTCGGCGGACAAAATCCCCGACCTGCGCCGGGCCGTTGCGGATTATTCGCTTTTACTGACCAAGGGCTATGCTGAAAAAAGCGCCCTGAAACTCGTCGGCGACCGCTTTTCGCTTACTGAAAGACAGCGCCTTGCCGTTATGCGATGTGCCTGCTCGGATGAGCAGTTAAGAATCCGTAAAAGCCGACAGTTGGACATAAGTGCCATCACAGGAAAACATATCGCCATCGACGGCTATAACCTCCTGATAACAGTCGAATCGGCAATGAGCGGCGGATATATTTTCATCGGTCGAGACGGCTGTTGCCGCGATTTGGCAAGCATCCACGGAACCTATCGCAAAGTTACAGAAACAATCCCCTCCGTTGAACTCATTGGTAACTACCTGCACCAAATCGGAATTAACGAAGCATTCTGGTATCTCGACAGCCCCGTCTCAAACAGCGGCCGCCTCAAAACCCTCATCCGGCAAATCGCTGAATCCAAAAACTGGAACTGGCAAATCGAGCTTGTTACCAGCCCCGATGCTGTGTTGATAAAAACTGATATGATTGTGGCAAGCTCCGACAGTGTAGTCCTCGACGGTTGCTCCAAATGGGTCAACCTCTCCGCCGAAATCATAAAAACCCAAATCCCATCCGCAAAAATAATTGACCTTGAAATCAAGTCGTAACTCCTTATATATCCCATACTTAAGCCGCTATAATAAAAAATTGTAATTTTTTCTGCCGCGTTTTTGGGCTTCGCGCATTTATAATTGCGATGATAGCTAAACTTTTACAAATCG
>CAYLXJ010000290.1:0-3501 GCA_964387385.1 uncultured Pirellulales bacterium | reverse complement strand
CGTCTATATCGAGGTCGTCTTTAAGCCAGCCGAATTTTAGCAGGCCCTGAGTGCCCGCCGTTTTGTTGGTATTACCGGTGAATATGCCCGTGGCGAATGGGTCCGTTTCACCAGTAGGATTGGCGCCTAAAGTGCCGGGAGGAAGGGCAGGTGCGCCCGTCGCGCTAGAAGTAAAACCGGTATTTCGCCCGGCGTTCCACTCCACGCCGAGGTCAAGACGGTCTGTGGCTGTAATATCGTAGATTCTGGCCTCGACGAGTATCTGCGGCGTTATCCTGTCAATTTCCGCTATGAAGGTGTCAATGGCATTAATCTTGCTTTCGGTATCGGTGACGATTATGTTACTGGTCCCCGGGTTGGTCGATACAAAACCGCGCTGTGATACGAACTTATTAAGCGCCTTTTCGACATCCTTAATGTCGGCGTACGTGATGCGATAGATTTTATTGACCAGCTTCTCGGCCTCCTGCAAAATTTCCGCCTGAGGCGCGACCCTGATCATATTCTTGGTCATCACGTAATCGTAACCGTTGGCGGTAAGAATATTTCTCAGTGCCTCATCGAGCGGAACGTTGGTGAGCTTGGCGGTTACGGCGCCGGTTACTTTCGGGCTTTTGACAACGTCAACATCGGCCTGCTCAGCCATAATCCTTATCACGTCGTCAATCGGCGTGTCCCTGAAATCGATGCTGATTTTCTTCTGCATTCGCTGCTCGAGGGTGGTAAGGACTTCCATTTTGGCCGAATTGGGCTCGTCCTGCTCAGCAAGAACAAACGGTACGCAGAACGACAGCACAAAAACTGCCATCGCGAGCAAACTCACTGTTCTGTAACTTCTTGACCTTTCCATATTTACCCCTTTCTAAAATTAATTTCACGTTACCTTCTGTTTGTTTACCTTACAATTACCGTTCAACTTTTTGCGTCCAGGTCTCATCCCCTTTGGCAAATTCAACGCTGTCCGGGTTTATTTTTACGACCGTCGCCCCCCGGACAACGTCTCCTACCGAGACGATTCGGTCGCCAACAACAGCACAGGGATTATCCTCGCTGTAAACAATTCCTTTTACCGTGGGTCTGTCGGTGTTTTCCTTCGCCTGGTTTGTTGAGCCGAAGACCATCGGGTCGCGGAGATTTTCGGGATAAGGCGGGGGAAGCTGCCAGTCGATTTGTCCCTTAAATGTAACACTCGACGCCGCCGAGGTGGTCTTTCCGGCCGCTGCCGGAGTACGAGCCGGAGCTTTAAGAACCCGAACCAAAACTACAATGAGAACTATGAACAGAACCGGCATCATTACAACCATAAGTTTTTGTCTGGCCGGATTGACTCCCGGTTTTGCCGCAAAAAACCTGCCTTTGAATTTATCCAGGATTTTCAATACGGATCTTTTGATAGCGGGTCTGGCAGGCGTTTCCTGCCTGGGCTGTTTAACTGAAGGATGCGCTTCAGAGGACGGCTCATACGAAGTTCGCTGAATGGCCGGAGGAGAGTAAATAGTTGATACGGGCGCCGGCGGCTCGTAAACTTTTGGCGTCGCAGCAGGCGCTTTCGGCTCAGAAACCTTTGGGGCCGGAGTAGAAGCAGGCGCTGAAGGAGTAGTTAGCTGCGGCTGCGGACCAGCGGCGGGGCGAGGAGGCGGCGAAACCGGCTTCGGCGCAGTATATTTTGCCGGGGCCGGAGCAACAGAGGAAGAATCATCGGCCTGGGGAGCATTCTTTCGCGGGATTTGAATGCCCGTAAATATCTTAGATACCTCTTTTTGTAATCCCGCTTTCCTCTTAAGCATTGTTGATATCCTCCGTGTTAACCTTCACAGTCAATTCGCAAATATCTTCGGCAGGCTTGTCCGGGGAGGTATTCGTATCGGCAGATTGCGTAACGGACTGCGTCTGGTCTTTATCAGCGGCTTTTTCGTTTTCAATCTGCACTGGAGCATCGCTCGATATCGCCGCATCCGAAGCATTCTCAACCTGAGCTGTCTCAACAGCGACTGCGGCTTCTCCGGAGGTCTCGATGTCGGCCTCGTTTGTCTGGCCTGAGGTCGCTTGAACGTGCGCCCTGCCGAAAAGGATTTCATCAACGAGCCGCAAATACTCCTGGGCACCCTTGCTTTCCGGAGCGTAAGTAATAACGCTTTCGCCGGCGCTTGGGGCCTCGGCAAGACGTATATTTCTGTGAATGACGGTATCGAAGACCAAATCACCGAAAAACTCCCTCATCTGCTGCTGAATCTGACGGGTGAAAATAAGCCGGTCCTCGACGAATGTAAGCAGCAATCCCGTGATTCTTACCTTACAGGGATAAAAATGCTCCTGAATTATTTCGCAGGTCTCGAACAATTGCTTAAGCCCTTCCATCGCGTAATAATGCACCTGGACCGGGACGATAACGTCCGTGCTGGCTATTAAAGCGTTGAGCGTCAGAATTCCCAGCGAAGGCGGACAATCGATAACACAAACGTCGTAGCGGTTTTCTACCGCTTTGAACTGTTCGCTCAGCATAAACTCTCTGCCGCTTACTGCGCCGAGATCAAGCTCCGCGCCCGACAGCAGGACGTTACTGGGAGCAACATCAACGTTGTCAGTTTTGCTGGGCACAATCACATCGGTTATAGGCACATTGATGTCAACCAGGGCGTTATATATGGTTTTGGTAAAAGACGTCGGGTCGCAGCCCACGCCGAGAGTGGAATGGCCCTGGGGGTCAAGGTCCACGACGAGGACCTTTTTGCCCTTGCGCGCGAAAGCGGCCGCAAGATTGACCGTCGTGGTCGTCTTGCCGCATCCGCCCTTCTGATTTGCTATCGCGATTACTCTCATCTTTCAGTTCTCAAGGCCCTTTTGCCCAATACTCCGGCGTATTGTTTTTTCAGCTATCCTGTTTTGTGTTATCCCTGCGTCTTTTTTCTGACGAATATTGTCAGGCCCATATCCACTTTGTTCCAGTTCCCGCTTTGTGCCGCGCGAGACACCTTGAATCTGTCAATAAAAATCACGGGCCTGTGCCTTTCGATAGAATTTAAAAAAGTTGCAAACTGCTTGTAATTTGACTCGAATGCGATATCGATATATTTTTGCTCTATGTTTTTAGATTCGAGCTTGTCGGAACCCTGCGACTTTTCGGTGGCCTTTACTGTGAATGAGCCAACCTGTTTTTCGGAGGCGATTCGCCCAATGTCGAAGGTCAGATTGGCGGAATCCTCGAAATCGGCCACGTAGTCGTAAGCCCTGCTTTTTACCGCCTCGACCTCGTCGGCAAGTTTCTTTCGGTTTTCCTCCTTAGATGCCTCCAAAGCCGACTCGTAGGCCTTCTTTTTCTCGTTCGCTTCTTTCACAAGTTTAGCTTTTGTCTCAATTTGCGGGCTTAGAATAAAAAGATAAGCCAGCACAAACAACGCGAGGCACAGCCCCCAGATAAGGCCCATTGTCACGACGTATTTTTTATAAGCACGCATAATCACCTGCTACAATTGCGGTTTGAAAATACATTCTATGTCGTAA
>CAYLXJ010000289.1:0-3506 GCA_964387385.1 uncultured Pirellulales bacterium | reverse complement strand
GAATATAACCCAAATCCGAAAGCGACCCGTCACTGGTCCTCGACGCCCAGTTGTTTATCTCCTCCAGCGCCGAGCTGAATCTGTCAAACAGCCCCATTTGCCTCCGCATCGCGAATTCCAGCCGGCGCCTGCAAAGGTAATTCGCTCTGCCCTTGGCCAGCACTGCCTTGACACGGAGCGGAGCGACGAGCCCGTTTCGGAAATTCCACGGCCCGCCTCGCCGCGTAGCGGCGGGCGAGGTCTCGCCATCGGCATTGCCGATGGCGGACATACCCCCGACAAGACAGGGAATGTCCTTATTGATTAGCTGCTCCTGCAAGCTGATAGTAAACGTGCTGATGACGACTCTGCTTTTGCTGATGCTGGCCTGCTCTATCGCGGGCACAAGATATGCCAAACTTTTGCCGACCCCCGTCCCTGACTCCACAACCAGATGCCGCTTGTCCTTGAACGCCCCCTGAACCGCCTCGGCCATTTCGACCTGCTGCCGCCTCTGCTCATAACCCCTTATTGCCCGTCTTATCGCCCCTCCCGGCCCAAAAAACTCCTCCATATTTAAAAATAAAGACGCAGAACTCAAATCCATTTTCTGTTCTCCGTCCTCCGTCCTCTGTTTTCAGTCATCTGTTCTTTGTCTTTCGTTACTGCCCCGCTGCTCTTTCCTCTATCGCCTTCTTCATTGCCGCTACCGCCGTCGATAAAGGCATCCTCTCCGACGCCCTTTCTATCATCTGCTTGGCAAATTCCATACGGTCCATCTGATAATATATGTAACTGAGCAGAAACTCCAGCTCGCCCGAATTGCTCCGCGTCGTCCACTCTCTCGCGTCGAGTATGCTCTTTTCCACATAATCCCTGTCGCCTATCATCCCGACAATATCAACCCTGACCTTGGCGTATTCAGGGAAAATCTCCAGCGCCCTGGCCAGAAATAATGAGCTGCTCATATACTCGCCCGTCGCAAACAGCGCAATGCTTTTGCCCGCGTATCCAAGCGGGTCATCGGGCTTGTAGGCGGTCGCGAGCGTATAAGCGTCGGCGGCACGGTAGTATCTGCCCTGCTTCATATATTCTTCCGCCGCCCTCATATTCTTATTGAACTTGTCCTCCTTAAAAGACGCAAAGCTCTTGTATGTCTCAAGAATCTCTCCCGCGTTTATCGCCCCCGCCGGCTTATTCGGCTCCCCGCGCCCTTCGTTGCGCAGCGTAGAAGGAGCCGGCTCAGTTGTCGATTTAAGAATACCTTCAATACCTTCCGGCGCTTCCAGACCCTTGGCCGGCTCAAACAGTTGACTCTTCATCTGCTCAAATATATCAAGCCCCTCGACCTTCGCGACCCGCTGCTCTGTCGCCGTCAGCTGCTTCTCCCTCTCAGCACTCAATTCCAGTATCGACTTTATGTCTGTCTCAGGCCTTTTCACCAACCCGGTCGGCTCCGGCTCTCTGGCCCGTTCCCGCAATTCCGGCCTGCGCCTCACGTCTATCCCCATCTCCCGCCAGAACTGCTCTAACGACTGCATTTCCGTTACCGTCTCTCCCCCCAAAGGAATCCTTCCAATGTCCTGCTCGATTACCCGTTCCATCTCAATCGGGTCAACCGACAACGGCCGGTTGGTTATCATCGGCGTATATACCTGCCGCTTATATCCCGTCTGCGCCCCAGGCAAAGTCGGTCCATAATACGCTTCATCTCGATATGCGCTTCCGCCGGCCGCCTGTGGCGCATACACGCCCCCCCGCGTACCCGGCACCTGTGTCGTTACGGACATCGATGGCGAATAAAAAGGCGTCAATCTTCCGCCGCTTTGCTCGTAACTCTGAGAACCGCTTGTCCGTCTCAAAAATGAGTCAAACGCACCCGACGTGCTCGAAATCGTCCCCGACGGCATAATAAAATCTGTTACCCCGCTATAAGGCACTATGCCGCGAAACTGCATCCCCCCCGTTACGTTACCCGTTACAACCAGGTTGCCGCTGGTGTCAATCGGGTTCGGACTCGATATCAATCCCTGCCTGTAAGCCGTCGGCGGGACGGTCCCCCTGCTTACAGGACTTTCAAGCGATAATGCCTTGCCGCTTATCGCTGTTAAAACCGCCAGAATCGTATATATCCTTCGATTTCCCATATTATTATTACCGCTTTTACCCCGGCCTGTTCTCAGACCGCAGGGTAAATCATCGCTATTTTGTGCGGTTATATTTCGGCTTTTCCGCCCAGCCCAATTTGGCCGCCAGCGTATCCCATTCGTTGCGCAGCGGATTATTAACAACCAGAAAGTCCGTCTTCTCACGCTCCACCCGCACAATGTCTTCTATATTTAGTTTCATAGACACCTGACCGTCTATCGAAACCGTCGTTCCCTCGTTCAACCGCACGCCGCGAATCTCGATTACGCTGTCGGCCTTTACGACTATCGGCCGAAAACTCAAGCTGTGCGGACATATCGGCGTAATCACCATCGCCTGCATCTTCTGCGACAAAACCGGCCCGCCCGCAGACAAACTATAAGCCGTCGAACCCGTAGGCGTCGCTGCCACAAGCCCGTCGCTGACGCACCCGCCCATATCCTGACCGTCAATGGTCATCTTTAATTCTATCATCCTGAACGGCTCGCCTGCCGTTATGAAAACATCATTGGCCGCCGTCGAGTTTAATCGCTCTTTGCCTTTCCGAAACACCCGGCAAAGAAGCATCATTCGCCTCTCTATCGGCGCTTTTCTGCTTCTCATCCGTGAAAAAAATCTCTTCAGCTCCTCTACGCTGAACTCCGCAAGATAACCCAGCTTGCCGACGTTGACTCCCACTACCGGCACCCTGCTTTTGCTCAATTGCCTCGCCGCCGCGATAATCGACCCGTCCCCGCCGAATACTACCGCGAAATCCGCCCCGCGCAATCCTTCAATTGTCAATTCCTCTATCCCGCAATTTATTACCGTCTCGGCCTTGTGCTTTATAAAATCAGAAAATTCCGCTATCGCCTCCATTACGTGCGGCTTCCGGCAATCCCCGAATATCGCCAACCTCAGCATTTTTCCCCTGACGCTTCCCGCCATCTTTAGCCGTCGCCGGCGCGGCGACGCCTCTTTTAAAATCAGACCTCAACCAGTGTTTTAACCGCATCCGCTATTTTATCGGCATTAATCCCCGCTTCCATAAGCTGTTTACCACGTGAATCATGCCTCAAAAACCGCTTCGGCACGCCTAATAATCGCACTTTCGCCCGGTTAAGACCGCCCGCCTTCAGACCTGCCTGTTCGACCAGCGCCGAGCCGAATCCGCAGGCGATTTCGTGGTCCTCGACAATTACCGTCGGCTTGCCAGATTCCACTATCTCAATTATACGCCTGTCTATCGGCGCCGCAAACCGCGCGTTTATAATATCGACCTTGACTGCCTCCTGCGACAGTTGTTCTCCTGCCTTTATCGCCTCATACAAGATACTTCCATAGCTGACTATCGTTACCAGTGAGTTCTCATTGGTTTTTACAACTGTGCTTTTACCCAA
>CAYLXJ010000288.1:0-3516 GCA_964387385.1 uncultured Pirellulales bacterium | reverse complement strand
AATTATAATCTTCTTTACCGTTAGTATTGCCGGGATGATTCTTGGAGAAGCAGCGCTGAGCTTCCTCGGGTTTGGAGTACCTCCGCCGCAACCGAGCTGGGGAGGTATGTTAAGCCAGGAAGGAAGAGCAAATATGCTAATGGCCCCTTGGTTATCTTTGTGGCCGGGGCTGGTGCTTTCCATCGTGGTTTACGGGGTAAATATGTTCGGAGATGCTGTCCGGGATATACTGGACCCGCGCCTGCGTGGTGGGGTAGGTCGATACAGCAATGTGAATAAAAGAGTAAAAATCAAATTGAGCAAATAAAGAACTTTTACAGCAATTAACAATTGTGTACTCATAAGCCGAATCTAATATATAAATATTCCGACAAGCAAGGAGGAAAGATGAAAAGGAAAACTCTATGGATTCTATTAACCTGCCTGGTCACAGTAGCAGTGTTGCTGGTATCTTGTAAGCAACAAACGGCATCTCCCACTACGGGCACGACTGTGACGGGCACCACTTCTACCGCCCCGACCACTGTTACTCCCACGCAAACTACCACCGCTACCGCGACGACTGAATTGGTGAAGGATTCTCTGGGAAGAATGGTGGAAAAACCGCAGTACGGCGGGACATTCCCTATGGTTGTTGGCCAAACTGGCGGCTTCGACCCCGCCAACTCGATGAATTTCTGGCCGTCATGGGTGCTGATATACGACGCATTGGTAGCCCAGGATTGGACGAAAGGTCCATCGGGTACAGGTGAAAACGCCATGGTTTCAGGTAGCACCCCCGGTGAGTTTTTAACCGGCTGGCTGGCGGAAAGATGGGAAATACATAGTTTAAAAAGTATCACCTACTATCTCCGCAAAGGCATTAAATTCCAGAATAAAGCGCCGGTGAATGGCCGGGAATTGACCGCGGATGATGTGGTCTATAATTTTGAACGGGCTGTCAAGAGTTCGCAAATCACCTGGTACAATAGCAAAGTCACCATAACCAAGATTGATAAATATACAGTAAGGTTTGATAATCCCGATACAATGCTGGAGCCCCAGATGCTGGCATTCAGCAACCTGGTTATTGGCGCGCCGGAAATTGCACAGCAGTTCGGGGATATGGCTGACTGGAAAAAAGTTGTTGGCACCGGTCCGTTTATGGTGACAGATGTTGTCCCCGATAGCTCTGTGACCTACGTCCGGAATCCCAACTACTGGGCTTATGACCCGCTCTTCCCCGAAAATCGACTGCCGTATCTTGATGGTATTCGCGCACTGGTGGTGCTTGACCCATCAACTCAGGATGCCGCCCTGCGCACCGGGAAAATTGACCGCCTGACGGTGACGAAACAGAGAGCCGATATGCTGCTAAAGTCCGCGACGTTCCTTAAGGAAAGGACATTCGCTTCGGCGACCACCCAGGTACTTTCGGTGCGGTTGGACCTCAAAACGGCTCCTTACGCTAACGTGAAAGTAAGACAGGCATTGATGCTGGCGATTGATAATGCCGCTATCGCTAAAGATTACTATCTTAACGATGCGACAATAATGCAATGGCCGTATAGCGAAGCCGCCGGCTCCATCTATACTCCACTGGAGAAATTACCTGCTAATCTCAAGGAATTGTTTGAATATCATCCTGATAAAGCGAAAGCACTGTTGACAGAAGCCGGTTATCCGAATGGGTTCGATATGAAAATCCAGGTGCTGGCAAATTATGCCGGAGGCGCTGAGCTTTATTCCATCGTGAAAAGCTACTGGGATGCCATAGGCGTGAATACCACCATCGAAGTACTTGAAACCGGCGCTTACTGGTCGGCGGTGGTAGGTAAGACTTACAAGGATGCGGTACCCACTGCCTGGGGTACCGGTACCATGGAAAGCGCCATGGCGGCGCACAATCCCACTTATCTCTATAACTATTCCAAAGTTGACGATACCCACATTAACGAAGTGTGGCTGGCAGCGCGCGAGACGGTCGACCTCGCAGCCCGTAACAAGATGATGAAAGAGCTGGGTCTTTACATCATCGAACAACAGTACTGGCTGAATATGCCAACGCCTAAACAGCACATACTCTGGCAGCCGTGGCTGAAAGGCTACAACGGAGAGGTCTCATTTGGGACAGTCAATGGCTGGTACGGTATGTATCGGTTTACATGGGTTGACCAGAAACTCCGGACATCACTCGGACATAAGTAAATAGGCTGATTTGGGGGGGAGAAAAAGCACCAAATTTCTTCTCCCCCCAAATCTACAAAGCCGCAGATAAACAGTACACTTTGACATCAACGGATGAATGTGATAATTTGTATGAAATTGACTGACTTGTCAGTCAATTCAGGGGGAGAAAAATGATAAAAGAAACGATGACCCCGGTTGAAAGAGTTAACGCTGCGGTTAACCTGCAGTACCCGGACCGTGTCCCTGTGATTCCCCAGATTTACCAGTTTGCCTTGAAACAGAAAAACCTGCCCATCGTGCCGATGGCGGGCGGCGACCCGGCCAACTGGCCGAAAATGATGCAAGCATTTAAAGATAATTTTAATGACCTCGGCGGATACGATGGCTGTATCGCTGCCGGTTTAGCCTGGCCGATTGGCAGTTGGAAAATTAACAGCATCTTCGGCAAATATTTTTCCAAGACGCAGAATGATACATCTGAAAATATCGAAGTCCAGTTTCAGGAAAAGGTTGAATTATATCCGGAAGACTACGATATCATCATCAATAAAGGCTGGAACGAGTTTCTGAAGGTGTATATCCCCAGGGAAACGGGTTTGTCTATCGAGCAGATGGACGCCGCCCAGAAATACCTTTTAAGCATCGCTAAAGAGGAGATGAAATACTGGCAGGCGTTGAATATACCGGTGTTATCCGGCGCTATTTTGCTGAGCTGCGAGATGGCGCTCTCTCTGGGTAGAACAATGCCCAATTTTATGATGGATGTGCACCGGCAGAAGGAAAAGGTCAAAGCTGTGATGGAAGCGATGACGGTGGATTTCATCGATAATATCCTTCACGATGTGGAAGCTTCCGGCGTGCCGTGGGTAGTGTTTTCGATGGAACGTGGTTCCGGCGCTTACTTCAACTTGAAAACCTACGAAGAGTTGTTCTTCCCGCATCTGAAAAAACAGGTGGAAGCCTTCCACGCTAAAGGCTACAAATGCATCCTTCATTTTGATACCGACTGGACGAAAAACCTGCCTTATTACCTGGACCTGCCGAAAAAATCCTGTCTGTGCGAATTCGATAGCATCACCAACATTTTCAAAGCCAAGGAAATCCTGGGTAACCACTTCTGCATAATGGGCGATGTCCCGGCTTCCTTACAGAAACTGGGTAACAAAGAGGAAGTCATTGCCTACTGCGAAAAGCTGATTGATATCTGCGGTAAAGACGGCGGGTTTATTCTTAGTTCCGGCTGTGAGGTCCCGCCGGATGCTAAATTTGAAAACGTTAAAGCTATGGTCGACACTGCTAAAACCCACGTCGCCCCCAGAACCAAAAAATAAGAAAAAGGAAACAGGA
>CAYLXJ010000287.1:0-3528 GCA_964387385.1 uncultured Pirellulales bacterium | reverse complement strand
CGGCAAGAATGTTTTTATAGAAAAGCCGATGGCCGTCACGCTCGATTAATGTCGCGCGATAAACGACGCGGTGACGCGCAGCGGTAGGCGGCTGATGGTCGGATTTAATCGACGCTTTGCGCCGGATTATGTCGAGGCAATGTGGCTTATGCTGCAGCAGGATAAACCCGATGATTACGTTATTGCAACCGGAGAAAGTCGTTCCGTTCGTGAGTTTCTTGATGAGGTCTTCGGATATCTTGACCTTGATTGGCACAAATACGTTGAGGTTGACCAGAAGTATTTCAGGCCCAGCGAGGTCGATTTTCTTCAGGGTGATTCCTCAAAGGCCGCAAAAATTCTCAGATGGAAACCCAGAGTTACATTTAAAGAACTGGCTAAAATAATGACTGACGCCGATATGAAAATCGCACGGGATGAGAAGGTTCTTCACGACCACTCCTCCGGAAAATAATGAGATAATAGCTTAAATGTTGTTGTGCCGGTGCTACGTAAAAATGAGGGCTAAAAATGAATCGAAAATTATTTTTGAAACTGTTGCCTTTACTATTTTTGTATTTTGGAGTGTTTTTTTTCTCCGCGAAAGGAACGCTCGAATTCGGCGATGAGTCCCGGTATGCGAAGTATGCCGAGAACCTGACTAAGGGTTATTATGCGCCTAAAGACACTCTACTTTTGTGGAACGGACCAGGTTATCCTCTTCTACTTACGCCGTTTGCTTTTTTCAACATCCCATGGATTTGCGCCAAAATGCTTAATCCGGTGTTTTTCTTTATGGCAGTTTGCTTTTTTTATTCCTCAGTGAGAAGTTTTGCTTCTGAAAAGGCGGCCTTGTTTTTTGCATACATTTTCGGCCTTTTTCCGCCTTTCTATGCGGAGATTGGACTCCTTTTGACTGAATCTTTTACGCTTATGCTTGTGTCGCTTTTTGCCATGCTTACCGTCAAGTGGTTTCAGAGCGTGAAACTGCAATATATGCTTTCGGCAGCGATTGTATGCGGATACGTTGCCTTGACCAAAGTGTTTTTCGGTTATGTTATAACGGTTATGCTGATTACATCTGTTATTTTGTTTTTTTGGAGCCGGACAGCACGCAGAATTTTGCCCGTTTACGCACTGGCAATGATGCTTTGTATTCCGTATCTCGGCTATACTTACCGTCTTACAGGAAAGTTTTTTTACTGGTCAACCGCGGGGGGTGAGCTTGTTTACTGGCTTTATTCACCATATCCTGACGAGTTTGGAAGCTGGAAATCGGATGTTGACGTTGCTGAGACCCCTGCTCTTGAGCGGCACAGACCTTTTTATAAAGAACTCGAAGGCCTCAATTTTGTCCAGCGGGACGAGCGCTTCAAGAAAAAGGCCATTGAGAACCTTATCGCTAATCCCCGACAGGCGATTTTAAATTACGCTTCCAATTTAGGCCGATTGTTTCTGAATTTCCCGTTCTCATACAAATACCAGTATCCACGCCAGCTTTTTTATATGGTACCAGGGGCTTTGCTTCTAAGCGCGATATTGTTTTCCATCTATCCACTGATAAAGCAGCGTTCGGTTTTGCCCGGTTTTATTGTTAACGCCTGCGCTGTCTCGATGGTTTATATAGCAGGACATTCCCTTGTGGCGGCAATGTCAAGATTCCTGTGCACTATCCTGCCTTTCGTGTTTTTAGTATTAGCGTACGTCGCGACCGATTTGGTGGAATTGAGCGCTCAAGAAAAAACAATACATAGAACTTAGCATAATTTGGAACTGGTTATGGGCGGATGGTTTGAAAGCAGGCGAATAGTCGTTACAGGCGGGGCCGGTTTTCTGGGCAGTTACATTATTGAGGGCCTCAAGAAGCGAAACTGCAGAAATATCCTCGTCCCCAAAATAGAGGACTATAACCTCGTCAATATGCCCGACATTATCAGGATGTATGACGATATGAAACCAGACGTAGTCATTCATCTGGCCGCCGTCGTAGGCGGTATCGGCGCAAATCGTCAGCACCCCGGCAAGTTCTTCTATGAAAACCTTATGATGGGTGTCCAGCTTATTGAACAGGGCCGATTACGCAATATCGAGAAATTTGTTGCCCTCGGCACCGTTTGTTCATACCCCAAATTTACCCCCGTTCCCTTCAAGGAAGATGATATCTGGAATGGCTATCCTGAGGAAACAAACGCCCCTTACGGCTTGGCTAAAAAAATGCTTCTCGTTCAGTCGCAGGCATACCGTGAAGAATATGGTTTCAACTCGATATTTCTTCTTCCGGTCAATCTCTACGGCCCGGGCGATAATTTCAATCCTGACTCAAGCCACGTCATCCCCGCCCTTATAAAAAAATGTTTCGACGCGATTGACGCAGGCGACGACCATATCGTCTGCTGGGGAACGGGCAATGCCTCGCGAGAGTTCATTTACGCGGGTGATGCCGCCGAAGGAATTTTGCTTGCTACCGAGCGATACAACGGCCCTGAACCCGTTAATATCGGCGCCGGCTTCGAAATAACGATAAAAGACCTCGTAGAAAAAATTGTTAAGCTCACCGGCTTCAAAGGTAATATTGTCTGGGATACTTCAAAACCCGATGGCCAGCCCAGACGCCGGCTCGATGTTTCACGCGCAAAAAAGCTCTTCAGCTTCGAGGCAAAAATGCCGTTCGATGAGGGGCTAAAACTAACTATCGACTGGTACCGCGAAAATCGCGCCAGTATCGACTAATTCTGCTTCAGTGTGGAATCGATGAGATTAATCGTAATTGATAGCTCTACACGCGCATACTCATCCGGCGCAGCTATAAGATTTTTGACTTTATAAGGTATTCGGATTTCCTTCGTGCCGGGAAGCGCATCACCTTTACTCTCAAGGGCCAGCATCACTGTTCTGTCGTCATAAAGTGTTATAGTGGCTGGCGACTTGACATTCTCAGCGGGGCCGTCTGAAACCAATTCGAAATCCACTTCTGAATTGTTTCGGATCCTGACGTATGCCTTTTCTTTCCCTTTAATTGTCGTTTCTGTCTGCGCTGTCTGGACAGATTTTTCGAATATCTGCCTGAGGTATTTTTCGTCGCCGATAATACTGTTTTTATAATAAATCGCTGTTCGATGAGCAGCTAAAGCATCTTTAATACCATTCTCATTACTGTCTTTCGCAAATACAAGCGTAACAGGTCTGTGTTCATTTTCGCAGAAATCGTAATTTAAGCTGGTGGGACCGTGAATATCAGAATTGCCTACAATCGTTAAATTCTTTTCAATCGCCCATTTATGCGCAATCGGGTAGTATGAATCTTCGTTAACAATTTCAATCCCCATCATCCAGCCCTTTTCATATGCCTCACTGTGAATGGGATACCAGCGGGGGATTCCGTCGGGCTGCTGGCCGTCCCAGCCGGGATGGTTCCAGAACACAAAAGCGTCCTGCCGGCGGGCTTCCCGCAGCGCCTCACGCACCTCCAGCTTCTTGGTGGCGTTGAAGTCCGTCACGAACAGGGCGTTGAAGTGCCATTCGCCCTTCGTGATTTCGATCCCCGGGATG
>CAYLXJ010000286.1:0-3543 GCA_964387385.1 uncultured Pirellulales bacterium | reverse complement strand
GGCACGGTCTCCTTATAATCCGTTAATTTACAGGCATGCTCGGCAAGCTCGATTGCTTTTTTGGCATCTTCTTTTGACGTGGAATCCATTGTGGCCAGCAGCCATGCGAAATTATTAATGATGCCGATATCATCGGGCCTCAGTTCGGCTGCTTTACTCCAGTTTTTAATTGCCTCATCATATTTGCCTAACTGCTGATAAGTCCTGGCGAGATTTGTATACGTTTTTGTCTTGTCTGCGTCTGTTCGCAGCGCCTCTTTGAAATGCTCGACGGCTTCCTCAGGCCGGTCTGTCGCCACAAGCGCAAGAGCGATTTTGTTATGTGCGTCAGGATAGTTGGGGTCAAGTTCCAGGACCCTTTCAAGATGTTTTATTGCCTCGTCATATCTCTTTTGTTTGCCCAGCTCGAAGGCAAGATTGTAGTAGGCCTGGGCGGAATCATCATTTTGCTTCAGAAGCTGGTTATAACGTGAAGCGGCCTCGTCGATTTTCCTTTCTGCCGCCTGAAGTTTTGCCATTGTGCTGCGGGCTTCGGGAAAATCAGGATTCATTTTCAGCGTCTGCCTGAGATGTTTTATCGCCTCATCGTATTTATTTTGCATTGCCATCGCGAGGGCCAGGCCGTAATGCGTATCCGCGGTATCTTTATTTTGTCTTATGATTTCGCTGAAGCATTCGGCGGCCTCAACGGGCTTTCCCTGCCGGAAGAAAACCTTGCCCAAGCTGGTACTGGCGTCGGCGAACTCCGGCAGTATCTGTAAGGCGTTTTTCAAGTGCATTGCTGCTTCATCGAGCCGGCCTGCCTCGGCCAAAGCGCACCCGTAATTGTGTTCCGCCAATGCGTTATTTTTTGTAACTTTCAGCGTATATTCGAACAGTGTCAAGCTGTTCTGCCAGTGCTTGACCTGAATTCGCGTAAGTATAATCAGGGACAGCAGCGTACCGGCCGCCAGGACCGCCATTGCAGGTTTCAATTTCGGCCATTTGACAATGATGTCTTTTATAAGCCAGACGATAATAATTAAAAGTCCCGTTAGCGGTATATACATATATCTGTTTGCCATTGCCTGCAGGCCGGTCTGCACCAGCCCGATCACCGGCGCCAGTGTTACGATATACCAAAGCCAGCCTGTTATCGCATATTTTCTGAAGCGGGCCGTAAAAATGCAAATCGCTGTTATCAGGATAAGCAGCACCACGCATAAAACTACTATCGGGTCCGAAAGATTTACGCTGGGGTCTGAATAAAAGACAGCCAGCCGGCTGGGCCAGAGCGTTTTACCGATGTACCTGATGTAAGATGTAAAGGCGTTGGCGATACGGTAATTTAAGGGTATTCGTGTTAATGCTATGACTGACCCGCCGGTTCGCTGGGCAACGATTGTCATAATGCCTAAAAATCCCGATAACGCGAAAAGGGGGATTTTCTCGATTATTAACGATTTTATTTTTTGGTTTTTAATTCGCTCAAGCGGCCAGAAATCAAGAACAAGCAAAACCAGCGGCAGCGTTATGACCATCGGCTTGGACATAATCCCCATCAAAAAAGCCGCAAGCACGAGAGCATATCTTTTAACACTCTGTTTTTCCGCGTAACTGACGTAAGCGAGGATGGCAAGAATCCAGAACAGGCCGCTTAAAACGTCCTTGCGTTCTGCCGCCCAGGCGACCGACTCCACGTGGACCGGATGCACCGCAAAAACTGCCGCAATAAATGCGCTTGCCAGGGTTGTTCTGGTCATCCTCCACAGTACCCAGAACAACAAGACGCTATTTATTGTGTGTATTAAAGCGCTTGTAATGTGATGGCCTGCGGCGTTAAGGCCATAAATTTCGTAGTCCAGCATATGGCTAAGCCAGGTCAGTGGATGCCAATTCGAAGCGTATGGTTTGGTTAATGCCCAGGTTATCGATTCGGGGATTATTCCTTTTTTTATATTTGGATTGTTCACGACGTATGTCTGGTCGTCAAAGTTGACAAAGTCGTTGCAGCGCAGCGGCTCGTATGCGGCCAGAGTTATTATCACTAACGCGACACTTATTAATAACAGCAGGTTTCTTCGCTTTTTATCCTCTGTCATTTGATTATTGTCCTCTGTTACCGGCGATAGCGATGTCCGGCTTTATAAAGTTCCATTCTTTTTCGTATTGCATCTGCCAAATCTTCCCGGCCGCTTTTCTTTGCGGCATCGACGGCCTTTTGCGCGGTTTTCAATGCCTCATCAAACCTGCCCGCTGCGGCGTATGCAGCCGCCAAAGTGTCCAGCAACCCGGGGTCGTTATATCCGGTCATTTTACAATTGCGTTCTGCAAATACTATCGCGTTGTTGGCGTCCTTAGCAGATATATCACCGGAGGTTACCAACACCCAGGCCGGATTATTCAGGCCTACGGCAATTCCCGGTTCCAGCTCCTTTGCTCGCGCCCAGGTTTCAATAGCAAGGTCGATTTCCCCGGATTTTATATAAGCAATGCTCAGCGTTACATATACAATCGCTTCGTTGGGATTTATTTGCAGTGATTTTCGCAGGTATTCGACCGCCTCATCAGGTTTACTCGCCGACAATAGCGTCATTCCCATTCTTTTATAGATACTTGGGTAATTCTGGTCCAGCTCTATGACTGCGCGGAAGCAATTTACGGCTTCGTCGAATTTTCCCGTCATCGCCAAAGTCATACCGAGATGATAATACGCCGGCGCTGCTTCAGAGTTTATTTGAAGAGCGTTCTTCAGATGCTGCTCTGCTTGGCTGAACCGGCCTGCCTCGGCCAGGGCTGCTCCGTAATAGGTTTCTGCGCCGGCGTTATCTTTGGTGACTCTCAGCGTATGTTCGAAAAGCGTTAAGCTGTTTTGCCAGTATTGCACCTGGATTTGCGTAAGTACGAGCAAAAGCAATAAGATTATGCCGGCTGATATGGCGGTAATGATTTTCAGACGCGGGCGGCCTGCGATGATGTCATTTACGCCCCAGGTAGCAACAAGAATAAGTCCGGTCATAGGCAAATACATATATCTGTCGGCAATTCCCTGCGAGCCGACCTGAACAAGCCCTATTACAGGAACCAGCGTCCCGACATACCAAAACCAGCCCGTTATGAGGTATTTTTTGCGGCGTCCAAAGTCAATGCAAAATATCGTTAGCAGAACCAGCAGCAGTCCTGCGATTATCGCTGCGGCCCCAGCGGGATATATATGGGGATGAGGATACAATACCGCCAGCCGGCTGGGCCATAATGTTTTGCCGATATATCTTATATATGAGAAAAACGTATTGGCGATTCGGTAATCGAGGGGTATTTTTTCAATCGCTATCACCGCGCCGCCGCTTTTTTGCGCAAATAATGTTATCAGGCACGACATTGCTGATAGCGCGAGTAACGGAATTTTTTCGATTATTAACCATACCGCTTTTTGTTTTTTTAATCTGTCAAATGGCCAGTAATCGAGTAAAAGCAGGACAAAAGGCAGCGTAACAACCATCGGCTTTGACATTATCCCAATAATAAAAGCCGTAAGAACAATCGCATATCTTACAAAATTCG
>CAYLXJ010000285.1:0-3545 GCA_964387385.1 uncultured Pirellulales bacterium | reverse complement strand
GGGCGGTGCGAAAAAAGGGGAGAGAGCTTCTGGAGGCGGTTGGCCTGGGTGAAAGGGCGAAGCATAAACCGTATCAGTTGTCGGGAGGGGAAAGGCAGCGGGCGGCGATAGCGAGGGCGCTGGTAAATGAGCCGAAACTGCTTTTGGCCGACGAGCCGACAGGCAACCTTGACTCTGCGACTGGAAATGGTATTCTGGAGCTATTGGAAAAGCTGAATCGTGCAGGCCAGACGATAATAATGGTAACGCACGATGAGCGTATAGCCGGCCGGGCAGAGCGGAAAATAACGCTGGCGGACGGAAAGATAAAATAGAAGACGGAAGACGGGAAATGTCCAATGTCGAATGTCCAATTTCCAATAATTAAATAGGAAAAAGGGGAAGTTATGGCGTTAAAGATTTGGATGGGCGATAAACTCGTTGAAGAGAAGGACGCGAAAATATCCGTCTTTGACCACGGCTTACTTTACGGCGACGGGGTTTTCGAGGGGATACGGATATATAATAATCGTGTGTTCGAGCTGGATGCGCACATAGACCGGCTTTATAACTCGGCGAGAGGGATTCGGCTGGATATCCCGATGAGCAGGGAGAAGCTGATAGATGCGCTTCACAAGACGGTCGAGGCCAACGGCGTGGTGGATGGGTATGTTCGGCTATGTGTTACGCGAGGGATTGGGTCGCTGGGGCTGAATCCTTTTACGTGTGAAATGCCGACAATATTTATAATCGCGGACAATATACAGTTATATCCGGAGGAGCTGTATGAGAAGGGGCTTAAGATAATAAGCGCTACGACGGTGCGCAATCATCCGCTGGCGATACCGCCTCAGGTCAAGAGTATGAATTATCTGAACAACATACTGGCCAAGATTGAGGCGCTGGATTACAACGTTCCCGAGGCGATTATGTACAACCACGAGGGTTACGTTGCTGAGGCGACGGGAGACAACGTTTTTACGGTCCGCAAGGGGATTATATATACGCCGCCGACGGAAGCAGGCGGACTTGAGGGCATAACGCGCGAGGTTGTTATTCGTATCGCCAAAAAAGAAGGTATCGAGGTCATCGAGAAGAACCTGACGAGGTTCGATTTATATATAAGCGAGGAATTGTTTTTAACGGGGACGGCGGCGGAGGTCATCGGCGTTGTGGAGATAGACGGGCGAATAATAGGCGACGGCAAGCCGGGCCCTGTTACGAAACGGTTAAGAGACAAATTCTTCCGGTACGCACACGGAAAGGAAAAGTAGTCAGAAGGCCAAAAGTCCAAAAAGAAAACCAACGTGGTAAAAAGCGAAAAGGGGTTTTGCCCCTTTTTTGCTTGTAGGGCAGGTACTAATAGAAATGCAATTATCGGGAAAAGGAAGAAGCGAAAAAAGTTGCGGCGGAGCGCCGGCTATGTTTTCAATTATTGCCAGACAGCTTTCGCAGGTAAGGTCGTTGATTGAACGAGAACTGTCGGATTGCGGGGGGGCCGTGAGGGATTTGGCGGAGGATTTCGGCAGGTGCCGGGGCAAGATGATTCGGCCTGGGCTGGTGCTGCTATCGGGGCTTGCCTGCGGGGGAATAACAAAGGAGCACATTCGCGCGGCGGCGATAATTGAAATGATTCACAACGCGACATTGTTTCATGACGACGTTGTTGATGAAAGCGCCGTGCGGCGAGGGAAGCCCACGCTGAACAGTTTGCGGGGCAATGAGTCGGCGGTTTTGTTCGGGGATTATCTTTTGAGCAGAGTGTTCCGGCTGTGTATGGGTTTGGAGAGGGAAGCGTCGGAGACAATTGCGGTTTCGGCTGTAAGGACCTGCGAAGGGGAATTGCGCCAGATATCTCAAAGGGGCAATGGGCTTTTGAGCGAGGGTGAGTATATCGGGATAATAGGTGAGAAGACGGCGGCATTATTCAGCGCGGCCTGCTCGCTTGGGGCAATGCTTGCCGGAGCGGGAAGGCCGAAAGTAAAGGCGTTGGCCGATTATGGTTTAAAGACGGGCATAGCGTTTCAGATTACAGACGATTTGCTTGATTTGACGGGCGATGAGAAGAGGACAGGAAAGCCCACAGGCAGTGACGCCGACAACGGCAAGATGACTTTGCCTGTAATACATTTTTTGAAGTCGTCGAGAGGAAAAGAGAAGACGGAAATAATAAGACAAATCAGCAGTCATCGTGCAAACGGTGAAAAGGCGAGGGCTGCTCTTGTAAAAAAACTGGCAAGCCAAGGAAGTATCGAGTATGCCCGGAGGAAAGCCGAAGATTATGTCGAGCAGGCAATAAAGTCGCTGAACGGGCTGAAGGACGGCGCCGGCAAGTCAGCACTTATCGAGACAGCCCGGTTTGTTTCCAGCAGAAAGATTTGATATGAAAAAGGCCGGTTTTGGGGCCGGCCTTTTTGTGGGTATTTGAGAAGCGATTAGAATTTCCAGCTTATACCTGTTCCCAATACCATCATATCGCCGGTGAACTGGAATTCGCCGTACCAGGAGGAGTTTTCGCAGAGGTCAATTTCAGCGCCGATATATCCGCCGAAGAGAGTTTGCACGCCTACATCGAGGGTTTCATCAACACCGGCGGAATCGATTTCCATATCGCCTTCGAGGACATAGAAGAAAGGCCCGCCGTAGAGGCGAACCTTTTCGGCGACTTTCCAGGTTGGGCCCAGGGCAACGGTTATATCGTGGTAGGTGAAATCGACGTCGAAATTACCTTCGCCGAGGCCGAGTCCCGTGAGGTCGAGGCACGTTGTATCGTCGCCTTGTCGCCATCCGATTTCGAAAAGCAAACCCCAGGACCAGTCGTTAACTTTTTCGAAGGTCAATTTTGTTCCGACGCCGTAAGCGAATTTATAACCGGTTTCGTGGTCGGCGACGCCGAGGGGCGCGTAAATTTCCCAGTCGTCGGTCAGGCCGTAGCCGAGCTGAGCGAGAAAGACGTTAGAAACGACTCCTTCGAGCGAGGTGTCGTTATCATCGAAACTAAGTTCCCAATCAGAGTCGCTGTAGGCATATTCGGCGGAGATGCTGAACTGGCCTTTGTTAAGCGAGGCGGTCGGCGGACCGAGCGGCGCGATAGCGATTGCCGCGGGGGCCAGGCCGAGAACTATCGACAGGAAAGATACAGCCAATAACTTACGGTTCATATAAATATCTCCTAAAAACAAGTCACGATACGAAAATTTTGAGTTCACAACTTAAGCATCAGCAGTGACATAACGCAGTGATAAGGGTTTATCGGTATTTGCAGGGAGGGGGATTAGAGAGGATTCTTAGGAAATAAAAAGAAAAAGGCCGACTTTTTTAGAAGCCGGCCCTTTTTCAATACTGATAATCGGCTTTTTAAATCGCCAGCAAGCTTAGAATTTATACTTAATAGTCGCGGAAGCCCAGGTAATGTCCTTATCAGGGCTTACGCCGGACTCTGCGTCATGTTCAAAAGTAATCTGGTGATAAAGCGCCGGCGTGAAGGTTAGATTGTTGCCAAGGTTAAAGTCGGTGGAGATGCCTAAAAGCAGGTGTGTCCAGTCGCTGTCGGTGTAGCCGCCACC
>CAYLXJ010000284.1:0-3546 GCA_964387385.1 uncultured Pirellulales bacterium | reverse complement strand
TAAGCGCCATCGATGACCTGTTGAGCAATTCCGGGTCCCTGCCAGGCGACTGCGACATTGTCATTGTCGATGTCGGCTTTGTGCAGCACCTCGATATAATACTTTTGAGCGCCTGCAAGCGAAATCGCCGATGATTGCTGCTCAGGGAATTTATCCCACTGATGCGGGTCTGTATAGCCCGAGACGTATGCGATTAGAACGGCATTTTCCGAATTAGCGTCGGAACTGAGCCACAGCTCGCTGTTGGCGTCGCTGGCGATCCAGAACGTGTAGTCGCCGCCGGCGGGCGGATAAAGATAGCCGCGGATACGAGTCCCGTAGTTGTCCTGCCAGTTTTCCGGTCCTTCGAGAGTTAAAAGCATCGCCCTGCCCGCAGGATTGTCAGGATAGTTGACATCCGACGTCAGGTTATTAATGTCGCCGCCGCTGATGTCTGTCCACCATTCTCTTAACGCTGCACCTGAGCTAAGCGTAACCTTGGGCATAGCCGATACTTCGGCGGAGTAATTTGATTCATTCGCGTCGATATCCTTTGCTGTTACGACGTAATAATACGTCGTGCCGAAGGAGACGTTGCTGTCGTTGTAATCAGAAACGGTCATAAGGGAGCTATTCTGCTTGATATAACCGCTTCCTGAGGTTGTCGAACGATACAAGTTGTAACCGGTCAGGTCCCATTCGTTGTTGTCATTCCAGTTTAATGAAATCTGACCGACTTTTGCGGTTGCGGCAAGTCCCGTTGGAGACGCCGGCGGTACTATTAATCGCGGCCTGACACGAATGGTAGCGTCGCTGTTACTTGAGGCATAAACCTGAAAGCCGATTCCGCTGACTTCAGCATGGTCATAAGCATTAATCGCCATAAACACACCGTTAGAGCCCTGGGTATGCGGCAGCTTATTATCCTGGATATTCCATGGTTGCGCGTTGTTGAAGTCGAATACCAGTATGTATGTTTGTCCGGGCGGTATATCGGTCCAGGCGCATTGCCAGAACGTATCGTTAGTGGGGTCATTCGGGGGATTTCCGCTCGGGCCTGTAAAGCCGGTATTGATAAATAAACTTACGCCGACGGCCTGGTTGTCAAGATTTTGAATTACAAGCTCATAGGTGGAAAAATTGGTAAAATCACCGTTTGCGTGGCTTGGTAATATTTGGCCGTAAACAGTATCCACCGGGTAGGCATCTTTCATACCGGTGCCGCTATATGTCAGGCCGCTAAAAGAAAAATCAACAGCATCGCCGGGGGCATCAGAGCGAACGACTGTCGCAGGTCCATAGGCCTTGGCGCTAAATTCGCTTGAGAGAAGCTTGCTTTCGGGAATTGTAAAATGCGATGCCTGAAGTTCCTCCTGCCAAAGCCATCCGCAGATTAAACCGCAGCTGATTAAAAGAAGAAAAGCCGCTTTTGAAGCTCTCATCTCTCGTCCTCCTAAAATTTTCCCCTACTATTTTATTTTTCTGAATAATCTGTTTATGGTCTAAAACAACAGACCTCTTTACATCTTCGCTCTTTGTTCGTATTAAGTCAAAATTAAAAGCCAAAATCGCACAAAAAAAACACTTAACTCTTTTTCGCAGAAAGGGTTACGGCTATAAGCGCGTTGATTTTATTTATTAAATTAAAGACGCTTTGAAAGGGTGGTTTATTTCATAAAAAAGAAAAAGGCCCCCGATTTATCAGGGGCCTTTGTTGAGATTGCTTCGCTCGCAATGACGCCTATTTCAGCTCAGCGTCAATCCAAGCGGTCAATTCTTTGATGTCGTTCAGGGTGATGTCGCCCATGTGAGCGATTCGGAAGGTCTGTTCTTTGAGCTTGCCGTAGCCGTTGCCGAAGGCGGTTTGGTGTTTTTCCTGCACCGCCTTTATTACGTCGCCGACGACGATGCCTTTCGTGTTTTTAACAGTTGTCAGCGTGTTCGAGGCGTATTTCTCTTCGCAGAATAGCCCAAATCGCTGTTTTGCCCAGCTTCTCGCGTAATCAGCCATTTCCTTGTGTCGTTTCCAGACGTTTTCCATACCTTCCTTCAGCAGTTTGGTGCACTGATAATGCAGGCCGAAGATGTGCGGGATGCTCGGCGTTGTCGGCGTCTGGTTTTTCTCGTTGGATTTGGCGAATGCCTGGAAATCGAAGTAATAGCCCCTTTGCGGGACCTTCTTGCTTTTCTCCAGAGCGCGATTGCTTACCGCCGCGACGGTAAAGCCCGGCGGCAGGGCAAACGCCTTTTGCACCGACGCGAAAACAACGTCCCAGCCCAGCTTGTCGAAATGCATAGGTAAACCAACCATACCGCTTACGGCATCGACAAATACCAGCACGTCAGGGTATTTGGCTTTCATCATTTCACTGACTTCGTAAAGCGGGTTGGTGAGGCCGGTGCTCGTTTCGTTATAGACAAGTGTTATCGCGGCGTATTTTCCCGACGCAAGTTTCTTATCAATAAGTTCGGGGGTAGTCGCCTGGCCCCATTCGACTTTCAGTTCTTCGACATTTCTTCCGCAGCTTCGCGCTACGTCCGCCCATTTATCGCTGAACGCACCGCAGCAGGTCGCCAATACCGTCTCATTGAAATCGACGCAGTTGCGAATGGAGGCCTCCCACATTCCCGACGCCGACGAGGTCACCAGAAAGACGTTTTGACTTGTGAAGAGGATTTTCTTCAGCATATCAACCACTTCACTTTGCAGTTGGGCGTACTCTTTGCCCCGGTGTCCGAGCGTCGGACGGGCAAGTTGCGCCAGCACGTCTTCCTTGACCAGCACGGGTCCGGGAATGAATAATCTCGGCGGTTTTCTCCAGTCAGCCATCTGAATACTCCTAATACAAAAAGTTAATATTTGTTTATCACGAGACCGGTATAGACCTTTGGGAAAAAGAAAGTCGATTTCTGAGGCATTCTTTCGCCGGCTTCGGTTACGGACTCGATTTGCTCCATTTTCGTCGGATTAACAAAAAACGCCGCCTGCTTGGCGCCTTTATCAACATTGCTTATGCAGTCTTCGATGCCATCGCCGGTGTCCTTTACGTATTCGATATTGCCGCCTTCGGCAAGGCCTTTTTCATCGATGCCAAGATGCTTTTCAATAATAAGCTTGTGCAAAACGGCTACGTCCAGGGACTTCCAAGCGGGGCTCATCTTCGGTGCTGCGGCGTCCATTGAGCGATTGTTTCTTAGTGTGGCGACATAAAATGCTTTATCGCCTGTGTATATACCGAACGCGTTTTTGTCGGCGTCAAATTCGACTTTCATTTTATCCAGCATTTTTTCCCTGGCAGTGTCTTTTGTTTTGTCGTCTTTAAAAGGGAATATACTCAGGTCAAAATTCTTCTGAAGCTCGGCGAGTATTTTCCCTGCGTTGAAGCCCTCGACGTTTTGTATCAGGCGATGTGTGGCAAGAACGCATAAACCCTTTTGAGTGCTGTTCACAAACGCTGTCAAAACGTATTGTGCGGCCGGGTCGCCCGTTTCCTTGTAATAGGCAAGCGCGGTTTCATAACGATGATGGCCGTCTGCAATTAAAAGAGCTTTTGGTTCCATCATTTT
>CAYLXJ010000283.1:0-3547 GCA_964387385.1 uncultured Pirellulales bacterium | reverse complement strand
AATAATCAAACTCTACAATGTAAGTGATTCGTTTGAAATTATTGGCCTTTCTGACACCGTGATGCTCACTCCCTATCCCGAGCCGATGACGATTGGCCTTCTCGCCCTCGGCGCTTTATTCCTCCGCCGCCGAAAATAAAGTGCCGCTTATATCTTTGAAAGGAGAGTAGAAATGAGAAACGTAATAATAATTGCAGTTGTTCTGGCAATGACCTCTATGGCCAATGCATCGCTCCAAATCTCAGTCAACGGCGATACAAACGTTACTGAAATAATTGGGCTTGCTCCGAGTGATGAACTTATTCTGGGCGTCTATTCGGATACCCTGATTACTTTTGACAGCGGCAATGACTGGGCCGGCTGGGGGCTGATGGTTGACAGTTCACTGGCCCATATTAGCGGCGGCTATTCTTTATGGCCTGATGAGCCGGGCCTTACGATTTATGATGGTCTCGATATGGTCGGCCTTCCGCATCCGGCAGGTTATGACGGCGTCGGTGGAACAATTGCAATCACGGGCGGCGGTGTAGGCCCCGGCTACCTTTTCGACGTGATTTTCTTTCACCGCCTATCAATTATGCCAATGGTAATAACACTTTTCGGAACTACAGATTTTGTTGAAATGACATACCTGGATTCGTTTTATGTCCATCTGTATCCCGAGCCGATGACAATCGGCCTCCTCGCCCTCGGCACCCTGTTCCTCCGCCGCCGAAAATAAAAAAACACTTGATTTCTCGATTTAGCCGCTTTGTGCCGCCCAGATCCCGCTTTGCCTTCATTACCTTTTCACAGCAGTTTTGCCATAAACCTCATCTAAGCAATTGTGTAGGATGCTTTTGCGAAATCCGGTTTTCTCCTGTTTTCTCCTTGACATTTTTATATTAATCAATTATCATAAATTACGCCTTGTGAAGAAGGGGCGAGAAGATTGGGTTTTGCTCAAAAATATGTAAATAGAGGTCTTCCAGCAGATAAAAGATGTGCGCATAATATTATGAAAACCCAAAAAACAACCATCAATCGGTTCGCAATTATGCTGGCGCTGCTTATCTGTTCGTCCTGCCTTGCTGCGATTGACCAGAATCTGCCCTTTATCTGGCACGTTCGGGTTGACGGCGATGACGGCGGCGAAGGGCACAGCTACCAGACCGGCTTGGCTTCGATAAATGCCGCTGTTGACGCTGCCGCTGATGGCGATACCATTTATATCTGGCCCGGCGACTACCCCGAAACTATCGACCTCGACGCCCGCAACAAGGCCCTTACTCTTATCGGTATCAGCCGCTCTGCCAGCAGGATTACGCACGGCAATAATGCCAAAGGAATAAAACTTGAAAACGGCTGCACCATTAAAAACCTGTCCGTAATTCTTACCTGTCCGCCAGGTGTTGGCTATGCTGCCCAGGCCGTCGTTGGAATGAACAAAATTAACTGCACTATCGAAGATTGCGACATAAGCGGCACATTCGACGGCCTTTATTTGAACGGCGCCGTCAAACCCATCATAAAAAACTGCAGGATTTCTTCCGGCTACGACGCCCTGTATCTTGTCGGCTCCAAGGATTTTCTGGTCGATAACTGCACTCTCGAGGTCACAAACTCTTTTTCAACGTCAACTTTAATGAGGGCTTTGGTATTCTATAATAACAGCAGGGGCGTATGCAGAAACATTTGTATTAACGTCAACAGGGCGGATGCCGGATTAGAAGGGATGCGGTCCGACGGAATTGAATTTGCCGGCGGCAATTCCGCAATGGTGGTCGTGGAAAATTTCACAATTAATGTTACCGCCGGAAAGAACGTCGCCGGCGATGTGTATGGCGTCTATACTCATAGAACCGGGGGAAAAATAGTCCTCTCGAACGGTATCATCTCGACCTCAACAGCCGGAACGGGCAAAGCCATCGATATTTATAACTTGAATTCCCTCGGAACAATCGCCGTCCAAAACATAATATATTCCAGCGCATCAGGCGCCCTTGCTCCGGGCGGGTCGGAATGGGGAAAAGTGGTCACTTACCATGCGGACCCCAACGGCTTTCTGACAAGAATCCTTAAAAATATCGAACTGCTCACCCTCAAACGAGATGCAAACGCCGCAAACTAAACGCCTCTGACAAAAAGGGGCTTAGCGGCAGAGAAACCGTCAAAATCCAATTATCCGATAAATCAAACTGCAGCGGCACCGCAATTTTGCTTTTTACTTTCTTGTCTCGGCGTAGCCGAAGGCGAAGACGGATTGCTTTTTGCTTTGAATTCCCCTATACTATCCTACTCGAATACAGTGCGAGCTGAAGGACTCTTGTAGAAAGATGAAAGGGGATAACAATGCGTAAGACACTCCTTATAACGTCGTTTTCACTTCTTTTATCTGCTGTCATCTTGCCTCAAACAGCAGGTTCTGCGGACTTCCTGTCAACCGATAAGGCCAAAGGCGACCAAATCGCCAAAAAAATCTCCTCTGTCGAAGTCCTTGCCCCGCTGGCCCCGGTCGCTCTTTCGCCGTTTTTCGGCATCACCTGCCTGTCCGGCGCGTCCATCCTTTGCAGCAAGGGCGTCCTGCCGGCAAACGACTTTTTAGCGGGAAACCCTGCCCTCAATAACGGCCTTGTTTTCGTTATCTTTCTGGCGCTGTCCATCGCGACTTCGCTTCCGAAAATGACCGCCGTATCGAAGGGTTTCGCCGAGGCCGCCGACCAGCTCGAAACCTACGCAGGAATAATTTCGTATCTTGTGATTTTCTATCTCGCCGGCTCAGGCGCAGAACCCGCCACGCAGCAGGTTGCCTATTCAGCCGGCATTTTCAGCTTCACCCGCGACACCCTTCTTATGATTGCGGTTGTGATTAATATTATCGTAATCAACACAGTCAAATATTTCTTCGAGCTGCTCGTATGGATATCGCCCATCCCCACCCTCGACGCGTTGTTCGAATCCGCTAATAAAGCGGTCACTGCCGCCCTCGTGACCGTTTACGCTTTCAGTCCTTACCTCGCGATGACAATTAACGTCATATTATTCCTTATCTGCCTGATGATTTTTAACTGGGTCAGACGCCGACTCAAATACTCCAGGGAAATGTATGTTTCGCCGATTATCGCAAAACTTCTGGGCAAAACCGATTTCTCGCTCCCGCTGCACATAAAAGCAAAGGTATCCGCCGTTGTCGAACAGGGCATGCCCCTGCTGAAAGTATTTCCACTGCGTAAACAGCGCCCAATCAAGAAAAAGGAAATGTGCTACCTGACCACCGGCAAAGACGGACTGTTCCTCGTAAAATTGCGCCTGATTCGTCAGCCGAAAATCGCAAAGCTCGATACGACAAACGCGCAAATAGAAATCAGCTCCGGCCTGTTAACCAACTCCATCGAAATAATCTCTCAGCAAATGACTAAGCCGGTCAATCTGATATTCAGCAAAATCTACAATCGCCAGATTGAGAGTATCGCCGCCGTTCTCAGGCCTTTCGGAAAAGTCCAGCTGGCCGCAGGCGAAGCCAAAGTGCCCTCGCCGGCGCCCGCCCAGCCCGGCATCGCCTGACTCC
>CAYLXJ010000282.1:0-3561 GCA_964387385.1 uncultured Pirellulales bacterium | reverse complement strand
ACGCGCCATTGAAAACGGCTTCGACATCCTCGTTGCAAAAGTAAAGCACATCGCTCTCGGTATCGACACGCCCGAACAATACGCGGAATTCGTTAAAAGATACAAGAGGAATAATTATGCATAAAGAAAGTGAATTGTTGACATCGGTAAGCAAGACATCGACGGACAGCGAGTTTTTCTCACCTATGCCTGCGGGATATAAGCCGGGGAAAACCAAATACCTGTTTGTGATGGGAACTGTGATGTCTGGTCTCGGCAAAGGGATATTCTCGTCCTGTCTGGCAAAACTTATGCAGGACAAGGGGCTTAAAATCTCGCCCATCAAGCTCGAAGGTTATCTTAATATCGATTCGGGAACACTGAATCCCTTCCGCCACGGCGAGGTTTTTGTACTCGATGACGGTATGGAATGCGATATGGATTTAGGCACATACGAGAGGATGCTTGACCAGAATTTGAGCAGGGCGAATTTTTGCACGTCGGGCCAGATTTTCAGCGATGTTCTCAATAAGGAACGCCACGGCGATTACTTAGGCCGAGACGTCCAGATGATTCCGCACGTTACGGGAGAGGTAAAATTGCGCCTCCGCCGATTAGCTATGCAATCGAACGCTGATGTTGTATTTGTCGAAATAGGAGGGACTGTCGGCGACCTCGAAAACGCCTACTTTATCGAGGCGATGCGCGAACTGGCCTACGAGGAAGGCCCCCAAAGCTGCTGCTTCGTCGCGCTGACGTATATTCTCGAGCCACAGACGCTGGGCGAGCAGAAATCGAAGGCCGCACAACTTGGCATCAAGCAGCTTATGCAGTTAGGCGTGCAGCCAGATATTATCGCCTGCCGATGCGCCAGTCCCGTCACGGACACTGTTCGCCAGAAAATCAGCGTTTACAGCAACGTTCCCTTTGAGCGGGTTGTCTCGCTTCCGGATTCAGCAAGCATTTATACAATACCTGCGATGCTTCGTGACAGGGGCCTTGATTTCGAGGTGGCACGTCTTTTGAAAATCGAGGAGCGTCTCGACCTCCGCCACGAGCGAAAGGCCTGGGCACATTGGTGCGACTTCACCGACAAAATCGAGGCTGCACAGAAACCCGTTACTATTGCCATTACAGGCAAATATACATCGGTTCGCGACAGCTACGCCTCAATAATCAATGCGCTCGAGCATTCCGGCATAGCTCTTGGCGCAAAGGTCGATATAAAATGGGTCGATACCTCGAACATCACTGACGCCAACGCCTTTGGCCAGCTCGAGGACGTCGATGCCGTAATCGTCCCCGGCGGATTCGGCACGCGAGGCACCGAGGGCAAAATCTCCTGCATAAAATACGTGCGCGAAAACCACGTGCCGTATCTCGGTATCTGCTTCGGCTTCCAAATGGCGGTTGTCGAATTTGCCCGTCACGTCTGCGGCCTGTCCGGCGCAAACAGCACCGAAATCGAAGCCGTCTGCAAGGAGCCGGTCATCGACTACCTCCCCGAACAATTGAAAATTGAAGGTCTCGGCGGAAATATGCGCCTGGGCGGCCATGATATTGAGCTTAAACACGATACCCTCGCATGGAGATTGTTTGCCGGAGCGGAAACTATCCGGATGCGTTTCAGACACCGCTATGAGGTCTCGCCTCGCTATATCGAGACTCTCGAAAAAGGAGGTATGGTTTTTTCAGGTAAAGCACCGAATCAGCCGATTATGCAAATCCTCGAATTGCCCTCGCACCCCTATTTCATCGGCACACAGGCCCATCCCTGCCTGACATCACGTCCCTTGCACCCGCAGCCGATGTTCGTGGGTCTTGTCGCCGCCGCCCTGAAAAGACGCTACCTCCAAAACGACTTCACCGACCCCGTTGCCGCCGTCCAAAGCATTTGCACATAAATCACAGGATTGTACTATGCACGCCAAATTTGCTATTCAAATAATATAGCAGTGTTCTTTTTTTGCGACGCCGTTATCTCTTTTTTGTTCACCCAGACCGCTAAATCCAGACTTCTTCTGCACGCACAATCTGCGCGGGCCAGTTCGCCGTCGCCTGCCAAAACCTGTTCTATCATTCTGAGGCAGTTGCCTCCTGCCTTCTGCATATTGCCTATTATCTCGCGCAGAAGCTCCTGTTTGTCTTTTCTTTTCTGCGGCCGCCAGCAGTCGTAATCGCTGACCAGCGCAATCAGCGAATAACACATCTGCGCTTCTCTTGCCAGCTTTGCCTCAGGCATAGCAGTCATACCCACGAGGTCTGCTCCCCATTTTATGTGCATAAGCGATTCCGCCCTTGTCGAGAACTGCGGCCCCTCGATGCAGACGTATGTTCCCTTTTTGTGCGTTTTGAAATGCAATTTTTTCCCCGCCGCCGCAATGGTTGAGTTCAATCTGGCGCAGACCGGCTCGGCCATTTCGGCGTGGACGGCCCCGTAATCGGCGAAAAAGCTTGGTTTGCGGTTTATGGTCTTGTCAATAAACTGGTCAACGATAACCAGCTCCCCTGGCCTGATGGCCTTCCTTAGCGAGCCGACAGCCCCTGTTGCTATTATCGTATGCACGCTTAATTTTTTCAGGGCGTATATGTTGGCCGCGTAGGGCACGTCGCTGGGCTGTAGCTTATGGCCTCTGCCGTGGCGATTGATAAAGGCCACGGGCCGATTGCCTATTCTGCCGACCATAACTTTGTCGCTCGGCTTGCCGAAAGGTGTTGTTATACTCAAATATTCAGCTCCCTTGATGTTTTCCGCCAGCGACTCGCCAAGCCCCGTTCCGCCTATTATCCCAATCAGTTCTTCTGCCACTTGTGTTTCTCCAAAGTTATTTTTTTCAGAATATAATCGCTTCGCTAATTACTTACAAGAATTTGATTCTGATATAATGGTCGAAATGACTATTTCTGAACTTATAAAACAAAAGGCCCTCGAGCTTGGTTTCGACATTGTCGGTATTACCGATGCATCGCCTGTAAGCGGCGAGGACGTCAGTCGTCTTCTCGACTGGCTTAAATCCGGCCGTGCAGGCCAAATGACCTGGATGCGCAAAAATACTGAAAAACGTATCAATCCTGCAAAATTGTTGCCCTCCGCCAAATCCGTAATCGTTGTCGGCCTAAATTACAAACGGATGACGCAAGACAGAGGACAGAGGACAGAAAAACGGAAGAAAAAGATTGGGCGTGTAGCTGATTTCGCACAATATGAGGATTATCATCCCTTTATAAAAAAACTGCTTCATAAACTCGTTGATTTTATTATTTCTCAGGCCGGTCCACAGGTTAAATTCAAAATCTGCGTTGATTCTGTGCCGCTTCTTGAACGCGCTCTGGCCGTAAGGGCTGGTCTCGGCTTCATCGGCAAAAACCGTATGCTCACCAATCCTCACTTTGGCCCGCAAATCTTCCTCGGCGAAATTCTGACCGTTCTGGAACTTACTCCGGACAAACCGCTTGCCCAAACCTGCTCCGATTGCGGCAAATGCGTTGCGGCCTGCCCCACGGGCGCCCTTAAGCCCGATGGCTCATTCGACGCTTCTAAGTGCATAAGCTATTTGACAATAGAGGCCGACGGCGAAATAC
>CAYLXJ010000281.1:0-3562 GCA_964387385.1 uncultured Pirellulales bacterium | reverse complement strand
CCCAGAGGAACACCTTGGCCGTCGACCACCACCATCCACTTCGTGCCCTTGCCCCTTTTGGTTGGGCCGACGCATTCGCCCCTTTTTTTGCGGGGGCGAAACTCCCGTCGGCAAAAGCTTCAGACCAGTCCAGTTGTCCTCGCTGGTCGAGTTCAGCGAGAAATGCCCGCCAAGCATCAAGCCAGACATCTTGTTGTTCCCATAGTTTAAGCTGACGCCAGCAGGTTGAAGGGCTTGGGTATTGTTTGAGCAAATCAGCCCAGGGCGCACCTGTGCGAAGAATCCAAAGTATTCCTTCAAAGACCTTTCGATTGTCGGCCCATGGCCTGCCGCCTCGGCTGGATTTTTTTGGTTCTGGCAGTAATGGTTCGATTTTTTCCCATTGTGCTTGCGTCAGTTTCCACCGTTCCTTGGTCATAAAAAATACTCCTTTCTACGACCAAGTATACATAAGTCCTTGTCTGGCGCAAGTTTATAATTTACAAATACTTAGGTTATGAAATGGCTTGTAGTAAGGAAATTGGTTTAATGCAAGCGCATAAAAAAAGAACCGGCCGGCGAATATTTTGCCGGCCGGTTTATTTACGATTAGCTCATTCTCCGCCGCGGACGGTCATATCGAGCGAATAGACCTTGTCCTGGCAGGTAATATAGAGCGTTTTATTTTCAGGCCCGCCGAAGCAGATATTCGAAGCTTGTTTAGGGGTCGGTATCCTATCGAGTTCCAGTCCCGTCGGCGAGACAATCCATACACCGCCTAAGCCGGTAAAATACAGATTGCCCCGTTCGTCAATAGTTATGCCGTCCGGGTCGGTTGTGCCCATACCGGTGAAATCGGTCGGCTTGAAGAAGACATAGCCGGTTCCCAGTGTGCCGTCGGCGTTGATGGGGAATACCCACCAGCGTTTTTTAGAGTTATCGCTGCTGCTGCTTTCGGCGACGTATAGTTTGGTTTCATCGAGGGAAGTGATGATGCCGTTGGGCTGATACAAAGCATTGTTGACCCTTGTTGAGACGCCGTTCGGCTCGAGCAGATATACCCCTTGACCTGAGGGGGGCACGCCGTTCCAGTCGGGGCAGGTGTAGTAAATGTCGCCGTTAGTCAGCTCAACAAGGTCGTTGGGTTTTTTCGGCGCGGTGCAGACGACCGTTGTGTCTTCGGGGCCTGATGCGCCTATGATGTGACTGCGAATCTGGTAAAGATTTTCGTCGCAGGTGAGCAGACGGCCGTCTGATGAAAGAAGCATACCATTGGTTAAAGGGGCATTATCCTGCCAGGTGTAAACGTTACCGGGCGATTCGAGACGTAAAATCCGTAAAGGGCTGTTTCGCCTTGTAAAATACAATTTGCCGGTGACGGGGTCCCAGGTCGCGCCTTCGAAGAAAACGTCGGTCGCGGAATAAACTTCCTGAAGAGTCGCGCCGGGCATAACAAGCTCGCTTGTAAGCGTGGCAAGCCAGTTGTCGCTGAGGATGAGCAGGTCTTTCAAGTCGATGACGCCGTCGGCGGGGGCCGAGATATCGCAGTCGGGATTCCATTCTGGGTCAGCCGGTGTGCTGCCCCAGGCGTCGGCCAAAACGGCAAAGTCCCTGAAATCAACAGCCCAGTCGCCGGTGAGGTCCGCCCAGCCCGGCTCGCCTGTAACAAGCTCGATTCCGGAGCCCGTTCCGAGATTGCGGGTATATTTTTTGTCGGTCGCGTTGTTCCAGTGCTCGTGAACGCCCTGGCTTTGCATTTCAACGCCGTCGTTGTCGGGGTCGTAGAATGCGCCTGAGCAGGGGTCGGGCAGCAGGGCCGCCTCGTGAAGATAATCATCTGCGCCGTCATAACCGGGCGGTTCAGTCGGCCATTCGTTATAGAGAAAATCGAAGGCGACCGAGTCAATGGCGAGGGGGTCCTGTGAGGCGAAAAAACTCGATGCCCAGTCGTTATTAAACGGAGCCGTCAGCCATTTGAAGGGGTAATCAGTCGGCCAGTGCTGGGCGTGTTTGTTGGGGTAAAGCCCGTCAACAAGATAAAGGACGGTTTTGCCGCCTATGTGGGGATGGCCCATTAAATCGACCAGCGGGCGGTAGTGCCCCATTCCGGGACTTGTCCAGATTTGCTCTGTGTGCAGGTCGTAGTAGTTGGCAATATAGGAAGGAGTTCTGCACAAAGAGCCGTAATGATTTTTGCCGCAGACGGTGATACCTGCCTGGTTATAGTGGCCTTTCAGATTTGCGAAATTGATGAGATAGTCAGCATTTTTATAAGCGTTGGGGACGTAATCCTTATTGATTGCGCTGTTTGAGTTGGGGTCGCTCCAATACATCCGCGTTGAGGAAAGGGCAGTTCTGCCTCGGCCGCTTGTGCCGTGATTATCGAGATAATTTACATCGGGGAAGGTAGGGTCGAGGTAGTTAAAGTAGTCATTAGTAAAGGTGCACAGCGTATCGCCCACGGTGATACAGTTGTCATCGACGCCGGCGACGTTTACAAGCTGGTCAAGCAGTGCGTAAATGGCCTGGCGGGAGGTGTTGGGGTAGTTGTCTTTGAAGGCGTAATTACTGCCCGTGGCGGAATCAATGAGGCCGACGAAATTGACCTTAATCATAATTTTCTCGCCTTGCTGGTAGCCGACGTTGCCTTTGCCGTGCTGCTGGTTGAAATAGCGGAAAATGGCGTCCCACGCTGCGTAGTCGCTGCTTGCGCCGGTCAACGCCCTGAGCGATTTTGATACCATTTCACTGACGACGGCCTGAGAAGTATGGTTCGGTTCCCACCAGTAGCCGTCACGGATGCCCTGAATTTCATAGCTGCCAAGCCAGTTTGTGGCGTTGGGGTCGTGAATCCAGGAAACCCTGCCCGGATGAACGCCTTTTGCAATGCCGATGGGAGAATTTGCCGGCTGCGGGACTCGGGGGGCGGCGAGAGTATTTTCCTGGTAAGTATAAACGATAGCGGCATAAATTAACGCGACGCTTATAATGACACATACAGCAGCGACGACGTAGCGAGCTTTTACGAGGGCGCGTTTGGCTTTATGATAAGCAATAGTTGAGCCGGCGAGGCCTAAAATCCAGACAATAAAGCCCGACGCAAGCGGGAAAGCTACCCGCTGGCAGGGATATGTCGCTCTTGAGGGCTTGGGTATGACCCGGATTAAGAACCATATAAGGGCCGCTAATCCGGCGAAAGGCATCAGCCACCACGGCCAGCGGAATTTGTGATTGGACTTGATAATTTTACCTGTCCTGGGGCAAACTTTCGGCTGGTCTTCATTTTTTCGAAACAACATCACCACTCTTCTCTTTCTAGGTGTGAATTTTAAGGATTATTTCAGTATTCTACTTAAATTCAGGGATAAAGTCAAAGGATTTCAAGCTTTTCTGAAGAAAAGAGCTTAAAAACAGCAATTTTAATAAAAAAAGCCCATCCTCTCGACTTTGGCATCGGGAGGATGAGCTAATTTTTGTGCAAACTTCCAAAACATCAGTAACTGTCGCAGGTTTCCACGTTCGAGCTGGAATCGTAAGTTAACGACGGATGCGTAACGTTATTAACGCAGAAAGTGAACGTTAC
>CAYLXJ010000280.1:0-3651 GCA_964387385.1 uncultured Pirellulales bacterium | reverse complement strand
CATCTCTTATGACCTTTCTTGAAAGGTTTTGTAATCGTGAGTAATAAACCCGCCGCATTTATTTATTCGCCTCAGCTCGAAGAGCATTCTTACCCGCCCGACCACCCCTTCAACACAATCCGCGCAAAAAAAACCCGCGAAACCATAAACTCTATGGGCCTGCTCACCGGCCCCGACAGAATCGAAGTCCCCCCTGAGCCCGCTGATCGCATTGTCCTTAAAAAATTCCACTCGCCGCGCTATCTGCACGTTCTTCAGCAGGCCTCGAAGGGTCAGTGGGAGCCCGAGGCCCTGAATATGGGGCTCGGCACAACCGACTGCCCCGTCTTCGAAGGTATGTATGATTATACTATTCTTGCCGTTGGTGCCTCCATCGTCGGCGCTGGGCTTATCCTCGATAACAAAGTCCGCGCCGCCTTTAATCCTTCAGGCGGCTTTCACCACGCCCACCCCGAACGCGCCTCCGGCTTCTGCTATATCAATGATGTCGCCCTTGCCTGTTACATCCTTGCTGAGCAGGGTAAAAAGGTCTTATACTTAGACGTTGATGTTCACCACGGCGACGGCGTCGCCTACGCCTTCTATGACCGCTCGGACGTTATGACAATTTCCTTGCACCAGAACCCGCGGACGCTTTTCCCCGGCACCGGTTTCGAGGACGAAATCGGCTCAGGCACCGGAAAGGGCTACTGCGTCAATATCCCCTTACCCATCGGCACCTACGACGCGGCTTATATGCACGCGATAAAAGAAGTCGTCCTGCCCCTCATTGGCGCATTTAATCCCGACGTCTTCGTTTTCGAACTCGGCGCAGATGCCCTCGCAGGCGACCCTCTCGCAAACCTCGCCCTTTCAAATAACGTTTACGCTGATATCGTCAAAAAACTGCTTGCCTTCGATAAGCCCATCCTTATGACAGGCGGCGGCGGCTACAACCTCGACAACACAGTGAGGGCCTGGGCGCTTGCCTGGTCGGTCCTCTGCGGCGCGGACGCCGACCTCGAATCCAACATCCTCGTCGGCGGTATGATGCTCCAGACGACCGAATGGCAGGGAGGCCTTCGCGACAGGCATGTCCACGTTACCCCTCAGCAGAAAAAATCGGTAATGCCAGCCATCGACGCCACAATCGAAAACCTCAAGTCCGCCCTCTTTCCCATCCACGGCCTGTAAATTCCAATAATTAGGGAAAACAGCAGGGGCTTTTAAGGAAAACAGCAGAGAATTTTCATTGTCCGGTCGTATATATTAAAAATAAAAACCTTTATCGAAGGTGGTTTGTTATGAAAACGGTAAAAATCAAGGATTTTATTTTAATCTCTTTATTTCTTTTTCTCTCATTTTCATCGCCAGTATTTGGGCTAAGCGACGCGCAGTTTACCATAAATAATAACGGTCTAACCTCCTGGCGGCTCGATTCATATTCGCCGGCGGAGGCCAACGTCGGGCCTTTGGCCTTTGCTAATCCCACCCTTAACCTCGTTATAGACAAACGCTATCAAATAACCGACCCCAACTTTACTGCTCATCCGTTTCAGCTTATAGCCAAGGCCGCAAATGCCGCTCAGGACGCCATTTTACTCTCAATGGGTTCCGGGGTCGGTTCTTTCGAATCAGACGCTAACGTTGCCTGGCAGGATAGCGGCACGGGCGTAGTTACGTTTACGCTGACTGATACCCTTGCTGCCGCTATGACCAATCCCGGTCTCGGACAAATCCCCGGCTACAGGTGCAGTATTCACACCACCACAATGAGGGCAAATATCAATATCAAGGCGGCGCCTGTCTGCGGCGACGCGAACCATCAGCCCCCGCCCGGCGACATAGACGGCGACTGCTTTGTTGACTTTTTCGATTTCGCACTGATGGCGCAAAATTGGCTCAACTGCGTCTCGCCTGACCCGGACTGCGGCTATCTGATTTGGCCTTAAAAGACAGAAGGCAGAAGACAGATTAATGTCTAATGCCGAATATCCAAGTGTCCGTTGGTGTTTAGCTGTCTCATAATACCGGTTGTCCAAACATTTGTTTGAAACAACTGTTCGCCAAAAGCGCGCAAGTCGAAAACCCTTAGTTGGCACTTTTTTAAAAATTTTTTAAGTCCTTGTGCCTTATGCGCTTATGTGCTTTTGCACTTCTTTTTACCATCAGGAAAACCCTTATTTTTCGTCAAAAGCGCGCAAGTTCAAACCTATTTATGGAGGGACCTTGTGGTCCTTCCGAGCGATGTCGCGCCGCGTACGGCGAGCAATCGCTTTTTGAAGTTTGATATGTAATTTTGATTTTTGATGTTTGATTTTTAATTTAATGAAAGGGGGAGAATTATGAAAACCAACTTAACAATCCGCATTCCCGTCTGGCTCGATAAAATCCTCGCTTGGCCCGTCTTGCAGTATCGCAAATACAAATTCGGCGAGCCGTTCCGCAGGATTTATCTCGGCCAGGGCGAATACACAATTGTTGACCCTGATGTTTATTATCGGCTTGGCAATGATAACTACTATCTGGTTGGTAAGGGGACCAGATTATACGCGGCACATAATGTCAAAGCCGGCGGCTCTGTAATACAGGTTCGTTTGCACAGGGAAATTATGAATGCCCCGCACGTCCTTTTAGTTGACCATATAAACGGCAACGGACTTGATAATCGCAGGGCTAATCTGCGACTGGCGACTCATACACAAAATATGCACAACTGCAGAAAAAGAAAAAATGCTACGTCCCAATATGTCGGCGTCTGGCTGGACAAAAGCAGAACTTTATGGAATAGCTCTATTACCAATGAAGGAAAAAAGATATATCTGGGCAGATTCAAAACAGAAATCGACGCCGCACGCGCATACGACCGCGCAGCTATAAAGTATCATGGCGACTTTGCTCGACTAAACTTTTCTCGCGAAGATTACATTGACGAATTCCCGCTTTCGAATTCGAAGTAAGTTAATTCTTCGCCCTGTCGACTGGCGCCACCCATCTTATTTCAAGATAGTCGCGCTTTTCAAATGCCTTCTTCAAAAGCATAATGAATTCCGAGCTGACGGAACCCTTAGGAAGCATTTCGAGCGACTCAACCAGCATATAAATATCATTTGGTCCCTGCTCAGGAATGTCCTTGAACCGCTCAATCAGCGTTTTGACGTCGTTTTTAGAAGCTCTGCCGAGATAGGCGCAGGAGCCCGCGTCGAACAAATCAATCTCGTTTTCCTTTATGCTTTCGATGTTGTCGGGCGGCGGGTTATCAAAAACGCCAGGATATTTCGGTGCGTTTTCCTCCCGTAATTTCTTCTCTTTGGCAACAAGCCGGCTATGCGCGTGGGTCTGATCAGTAAATCCAACCACAAATGCGGCAACGGCAGGAATTGCCCATACAGCCGAATGTAGCCATCCCAGACCGATGCAAAGAAAAAAAATCCCCGCCGCCAACTCTCCTGCAAAACTGATCTGCCCGCCGCCTATGTATTGCATAGGGCGGTGAAAGCCCAGAATTCGGCCGATAATAGCATAAGCGAGAAGCCCTGCACCAAGAGTAATGGCAATACAGACAAGGATTTTCTCGCCTGTTGTTAACGTCTCATTCATCTTTTTTCGTCAAACCTCTTAATCGCCGTCCATTAACCGTTTTCGGACAGTATAAGAAGTTCTTTTTGATTT
>CAYLXJ010000279.1:0-3652 GCA_964387385.1 uncultured Pirellulales bacterium | reverse complement strand
AACTGTTCCGTCGGCGTAAGAGTTGGTGATGGTCCCGACATTTCTTCCGACAAGACCGCCGGCCCAAGTTCCATTGACGTCGCAGGAGGCGTGACAATTTGTGATAGTTCCATAATTAAATCCTACAAGGCCGCCAGGGTTGGCAATGTAGATGGGGAAGCCATAACTGTCAAAACGACCACTAATCTTGCCTGTGGCGTAGCAGTTGTCTATGGTCCCTTCAGACAAACCAACCAGACCGGCAACGTCTCTTTCGCCGTTCATATTGACATCTTCTACACCTAAATTTTCAATTAGACCGTCGCGAGAAACAAGACCGAACAAGCCAATATGCCAGGCAGGCGGGCTAGACATTGTAACATTGCGTATAACGTGGCTATTGCCGTCGAAGATACCCTTAAAGTATATAATATATATAATATTAGTCTCGTATATATCTGTACCGACCGGTTTAAGGGGTACTCCCTGCAGGTTTATGTCGGCAATCATAATGAAATTCGCGTCCCAGTCGGACGGGGTATTCATCAACTCAATCCAGTCCTCAGCCGTTCCAATCTGATACGGCTGTTCCGTTGTTCCCGACCCGCCGGAATAGGCGAAAACTGTTGAAATCAGACAAAAGACAAGACCGGCGCTTACCAGTGTTTTACGGTGTGTGTGAAACATAATTAAATCCTTTCTCTTTGTTTTTGATTCTATTTCGTAACTAAACAAGCGGCCGGGTGTGGGTGTAAGCGAGCCGCTTCTATATGAAAAGTCTCGAAAATGGCTGCCGCGTTACACTTTTTTTGTGATTTTTTGCGATTTTTTGAAAAAAATTGTAAAAAAAGTGTAACGGAAGCCGTTTTTGAGGGACTATATATGTAGGAAAAGAAAAAATGACGGCTTTACAGGTCAATGCGGGGCTTATTCACGAGGCCCAGCTCGGCTACAAGGGCAGTATGGACCGCCTGGCCGAGCTGGCTAAGGAGCGTCTGTATGCCTATATTTTCCGGCTGACGCTCGACGAGAATTTAACGGAAGATATTTTACAGGAGACGATACTGTTTATGATTCAGTCAATAGACAAACTCGAACGGCCCGACCAGTTCTGGCAGTGGCTGTTCAGGACGGCGATGGGCAAGGTGCAGCATCATTACAGAGAATTGAAGCGCAAAAGGACCGAAGAATTGTCCGATGACGAGCGGCTGAAAATACATCACCGGGTTTCAATCGACCTGAACGACGGCCTGACGGAGCTTTTACGGAAGGAGCTTTCGGACGCGGTGTTTACGGCGATGAGACGTCTGAATATAAAATACCGCAATATTCTCGTCCTGCGGTGTCTTGAGAACCTCGAGTTTGCCGAGATTGCCCAGATAACCAACAGTTCCGAAATCGGCTCTCGCGTTCTGTTTTTCAGGGCGAAGAATTCGCTGCGGAGGAAAATGGCGGGGCAGGGATTCGGCAAACGTCATTTGCTGCTGGCGATAGCGCTATTCGGCCTTGTTACCACCTCCGCAAAAGCAGCGTCATCGACGACTGTTACGGTCGCGTCCCTGGAAGCGGGATTTTTGGCGTCGCTGATAGCAGCGTTCACCAGCAAAATCGGCCTGGCCGCTGCCGCCTGCGCAACTGCTGTCGCCTTGACAGTGCCCGCGCATACGCTGCTTTACCTGATTCCGCTGGTTTGCTTTATCGGCTTTTGCATATTCTTCATTTGCCTGTTCGGCATCTACGGCAGTTAGTCCTGTCGGGCAGCATTAAAAATCACTTGAAAGACCGCAGTTTTTCGGATAAATAATCCTCTTCTATCTGCACGAAAGGAATGAATTATGTCTAAGGCATTAGGAAAGAAGAAGATTTCCCGAGACCGGGCGTCGATGGCGACAAGGGCGATACACGCTGGCGAGCCGAGGCAGAAATACGCCGACTCGCTTATGACGCCGATTGTCCAGACCTCAACATATACTTTCAAGGACAGTTCAGCCATCGAGGGTTATACCAAGAAAGGCAAAGAACATTATGAATACGGCCGATACGGCAATCCTACGGCAAAAATCGCCGAGCAGCGGCTGGCAGACCTCGAAGGGGCGGAGGACTGTGTTGTTTTTTCATCAGGTATGAGCGCGATTACGACGACAATTTTATCGCTTGTGCAGTCGGGCGACCACATTGTTGTTACCGACGACAGCTATAAAAAGACGCTTGAGTTCTGCAGGTCGCATCTGAAGCAGTTCGCGATTGACTGCACGATTGTGCCGTTCGGCGATTATGATGTTCTCGAAAGAGCAATCAGGAAAAATACGCGGTTTATTTTTTCCGAATCGCCCACCAACCCGTATCTGAACATTTTCGATTTGGTGAAAATCAAGAAGATAGCTGAAAAGCACAAGGTTTTGACGCTCATCGACTCGACTTTCGCGACGCCGTATAACCAGAGGCCGATTGAGTTCGGTATGGATTTGGTTCTGCAAAGCTGCACGAAATATTTGGCCGGCCATAACGATATTCTTGCCGGCGCGGTATTGGGCAGAGGCGAGCTTATCGAGAAGATTCGTGATTTGCATAAGTCGATGGGCGGGACGATTGACCCGCACTGCTGTTATCTGCTTTTGCGTGGGCTAAAGACGTTTCCGCTTCGCGTGCGCCAGCAGAATGAGTCGGCGTTGAGAATCGCCGAATGGCTCGAGGCGCACCCTGCCATTAGGCGTGTGTATTATCCTTTCCTGCCGAGCCATCGGCATTATGAGGTCGCGACCCAGCAGATGGAAGGCGGCGGAGGCGTGGTGTCGTTCGATATAAAGGGCGGTATAGCGGACGCGAAACGGCTTTTAGACCAGCTCAAACTTATTTTCATCGGGCCATCGCTGGGCGGCGTCGAGTCGCTGATTACGCATCCGGCGCTTGTGAGTTATTACGATTATTCCCGCAAGGAGCGATACAAGCTGGGTATTACCGATACGCTGTTTCGTCTGGCCGTCGGCATCGAAGACACCGAGGACCTTATCGCCGACCTCGACCAGGCGCTGAGGCAATAAAAGAGTAAATAATTGCTATCGGCGGAAGCGCCACATATCAACAGTCATATCATCTGCGTCTACCCATTCAGCGTGCCAGTCGAGATAAAGGACGTTACAGCCGGGTTTAGCTGTGCCTTTGCTGTGTCTTGTGCGGGCAATTCGCCTCTCGGGATTAGTCGCCCTCGGCAAATGACTTGTGCTCCACACATCGCACATGTCCCATCCGGCATCTCCCTGACGTTTGATAATATTGCGCCAAGAACCATTTTCGTTGTCCGCAAGATAGATTGTCCTGTCGAGACGTTTAAGCCCAAACACGTTTGTAGGCACATCAATGGTATATCCAGTAGTATCGCTAAGCCCGTTAAACTCCCAGGCGTTATTCACAAAGCAGACCGTCTGTTCTTTGTCCGGGTAACTGGGACACCGAAAAATTTTGATATTCCGGTAATCGCTATCTATCGCTTTTTGCGAAAGATAAGGCATAAAAACTTGAAACCAGGTCTTGGCGGTTACTCCTGATGTTCCTCGCGGGAGATACCAGTTCCACGCCTCTGCATATAAATATGCGGCAATGCCGATTTGTTTGAGATTATTCAAACTTAGGGCTTTTTTCATAAGTCTATCTCCAACAAGTCCCTATGAGTCCA
>CAYLXJ010000278.1:0-3654 GCA_964387385.1 uncultured Pirellulales bacterium | reverse complement strand
CGTAAATTATAAGAGCGGGCGTCAGCAGCAGACACGCCAGCACGCGCGGTGCCACCAAATAGCCGACGGGGTCTGTGCCCATACTTTCGATGGCGTCAATCTGCTCTGTAACTTTCATCGTTCCCAGTTCGGCCGTAAGGGCGCCGCCGATTCTTCCCGCCAGCATCACTGCCGCCAGCACGGGCCCAAGCTCCTTTACTACGGATATATTTATGAGCACGCCTAAATGTTCTTCCAGCCCCATTCCGGCCAACTGGTCGTATGCCTGCACAGCCAGAGTCATTCCCACAAACGCGCCTGTTATCATAATAACCGGCACGCTGCGCACCCCTATAAGAAGCATTTGCGCCCAGATTAAGGGGTAGTCCTCGGTCTTTGCGATACTCTGCAGGCAGGTCCCGGCAGAACGCCAGACAAACCTGCCAAATACCCCTGTCCGGCCGACTATCTCCACCGCACGCCCCGCTGTCGCTTGTCCTATCATTTTCGTCGCCCCTTGCAGGGGCAGGCCTTGTGCCTGCCCTTAGGGTAACCATTCCCGTAAGGGATGCCTTACGGCAAAGGGTCGCCCCTACATCTAATCGTAAAATTCCTCAACCATCCTAAATAGAAAATCAGCGTCGGTCAATATCGACGCAAAAGAATTGACGAATAGATTTATAGGACTTTAAACAGCACTGGGCCCCAACTAGGGCGTTACGCTGTTATTGTCTGTTTCATAACCAAGAAGGCGCAGGGCCTCTTCCAGCCGCCTTATCGTCGCGTCTATCTGCAAAGACACTACCCGTTCCTGTGTAACGGCAATTTGAATCTTGGCCTTGGCATTTAGCAAGTCCTGCTGCTGCGTGCCTTTCGTTTGCCGGCGAAGCTGCTCAATTAATACAAGTGAGGCCTGTTCAGCCGCTATTGCATCGGAAATACTTTGTCTGGCGATAGCCTTGTTTTCGGTTGCGTTGAGGATATCGCGGACAATGATTTCTTCTGTCGTGCATCGCCCTAAGGGAGCGTCCGATTCCACCCAGCACGGGTCAGCTATGTCGGGTGCGGAATTGCCCCCGAGAATACCGTCATTGCCGTGGCCGGAGGCGTCCGCCGCTGTCTGCCCGTTTGCATCGTCAAAATCCCAGTATGCAACAAGCCCCGGCTCTTGAGCATCAGGCCTGCTGAACATAATTGTCCCTATTTCTTCTTCAGACAAAGCGCGATTGTATATACGAACATCGTCAATGAAACCGTTGAAGAAATGATGTACCGGCCCGCCGCAGCACAAAAGCGCCCCTATCTTTAGATTGTCGGAGTTTATTGGGCCCGCCAATGACCCTGAAGCAGGCGGTCCGCTTATGCCGTTAACATATACTTTTAAAGTATTTCCCTCCCTGACCCCGGCAGCATGACACCACTTTCCTGGCGTAAGAACATTGGAGCTGGTTGCGGTTACCATAGTGTGAGCATTATTTGCTACTATAAATCTAATATCCGCATTCGCCTGGTCAAGCTGGAACAACAGCGGCGGCTGCTGTGCTTGCGGCACTGAATCTCTGAAAGCTGCGATTATATGATTTCCTGAGAGCGTATCCGTTTTAATCCAGGCCGATACGGTATAGTCCGTATTCAAACTGTTTTTAACTGTATTTGCCATCTCGGCATAATCATTGATGCCGTCAAATTTCAGCGCCGTTCCTGTCGGGCAAATGGCCAGGATCGAAACCGGCTTTTCCGCCGAAACCAAAGTTTCGTTTTCCGTGTATTGAGCGTATAAAGTGACAATCTGCTCCGGATAAAGCAGCATTCCTGTAGTGAGCTGGCCTGCGTCTATCGCCGCTATAGTATCCGGCCCAACAAACCATACAGCGGAAGTTGTGACATCTTTAGTCGTCCCGTTTTCATAGCTTGCGACGGCCTTGTATGACGCGGTGAATTGCTCTGCTGTTTCATCAGGCCCGATTATCTCAAAGGTTATCATTTCCGGGAAGCCCTCATCATAAAGCTGCTCGACTTCTTCATCCGACAGCGCGCGATTATAAATCCTTACATTGTCTATCTTTCCGTCGAGGTAATAAGGCATATTTGCCCAGCAAAGTTCACTTGCCCTGCCGATATTTACCTTGTCATCGTTGCAATTGCCCGAATACTTTATTGGGTCGCCGGAACAACTGCGGCTAGCGCTTAAGTTCCCATCAAGATATATCCTCTGTGTTGTGCCCTGTCGAACAGCGACAACGTGATACCACCTGCCTTTCGCCAGGACCTCATTCGAATACAGCGAGTCCGTCGTATTTGTTGTCTCAATCTGGAATATTGCCTTACCGTCGGTTCCGTTCCTGAAAAGGGCGACTCCCGTGCACGCCTCATGAATTCCGTAATAAGTAAAATCAAGGTCAAGGATAAAATCATGAGACCGGCTGGCCGGTTCTGTATCAAAATAAACCCAGGACGAGAGGGAAAAATCATTCTGAGGCAGCCATACAGGGGTATTATTCGGCAGGCCTGCGTAGTCGTTAATGCCGTCAAAGCTAAGGGCTCCGCCGATTTGACCGGTTGTCCAGGTTGCCCCATTAACTGTTCCGTTTTTAGAGTCGGCCGAATCGTATGCCGCCGTGCCGGCCCCCTCGTCAAATTTCCACCAGCCGACAAGATTAGGGTCGTATGCTTTTAGCGAAACCTCGCCAAATAGTGTTGGAGCTATTGTGGCGGCAATGCCGGTGCATAAAATGATTTGCAGTACTATAGAATGTTTCATAAGTTCCTCCTTATAGTTTCAAAGACCATTTATAAGAAGTATTATCCTTATTGCAGTGGTTTTTGTCAAGGAATAAATCCGCAGAAAAATGTTGAAAAATTTGGTTTATCGAAAAAAACCGTCAACGTATAATAGCTGTCATGATGAAAACAGGTAAAGTGTTTGCGGTTTTGTGTCTTTTTGCGGCAATTCTCGCCGGCTGCGTTGAACGCCGGCTGACTATCAACACAAATCCCTCCGGCGCCATCGTATTGCTCAACGACGAGGAAATAGGCACTTCCCCCGTGACCGTCCCGTTCAACTGGTATGGTGACTATAACGTTACAATTCGCAAGCCTGGTTGCGAAACACTTCAAACACACCGGCATCTGCCCCGGCCCTGGTATGATTATTCCCCCTTCGATTTCTTCGCTGGATGCCTGTATCCCGGCCGGATAGTCGATTCCTACGAGTGGTCATTCGACCTCGAACCGCAAAAAGAAATCGACAGAAACGAATTGATACAGGCCGCGGAACAGATTAAAGAATCGGTGCGTTAAAGAAGGTTCTCACTGTACCATTTAATCGCTCTTTCCAGCCCTTCCCTGAAGCCGACGACCGGCTTGAAATTGATGAGCTTTCGGGCGGCTGTAATATCGGCAAGCGAGTGCTTTACGTCGCCCTTGCGCGGCGGGGCGTAAACCGGCTTTACGTTTTTACCGACAATCTCGTTTATCATTTTGATTATCGCGTTGACCGTTATCGCCTCTCCGCAAGCGATATTGACCACCTCGCCGTGTGTCTGCTTTGTTCTGGCGGCAAGCAGATTGGCCTCGACAACATTATCTACGTAAGTGAAATCCCTGCTTTGCTCGCCGTCGCCGTAAACGGTAGGGGGTATGCCTTTCAGGATAGATGTCACAAACGCGGGTATC
>CAYLXJ010000277.1:0-3674 GCA_964387385.1 uncultured Pirellulales bacterium | reverse complement strand
AATTAACAGCTTATGCACAGCGTAAGTGGGGTTGTGGAAAGACGGTGGAAAGAGATTTCCGATTTCATATTTCGGATTGCAGATTTAAAAAGAATGATTCATAATTATGCTTGATATTTTATTTTGATTAGGAGAACTATTATGGAATGGACGTGCGGGGACATAGCTAAAATGATAGACCACTCGCTATTGAAGCCGGAGCTGACGGAAGAAGAAATAATAAAGGGCTGCGAGGTCGCGAAAAAATATGACGTGGCGAGCGTTTGCTGCGCGCCCGCGGCGCTGCCTCTTGTTGTGAAGTTGTTGAAAGGGACAAATATAAAGCCGACAACAGTTATCGGCTTTCCGCACGGGTACAATAAGACCGATACGAAGGTTTTCGAGGCCAAACAGGCGATAAAAGACGGCGCACTTGAACTCGATATGGTCTTGAATATCGGCAAATTGAAAAGCAGGGATTTCGATTACGTCAGAAAAGACATCAAGGCGGTTGTAGATATTGCCCACAAGAGTAAAGTTCTTGTGAAAGTGATACTTGAGAATTTTTATCTGACTGATGAGCTGAAGGCGATTGCCTGTAAATTATGCGAGGAGGCGGGGGCGGACTGGGTAAAGACATCGACGGGCTTTGCCGGCGGGGGGGCGACAATTGAGGACTTGAAATTGATGAGAAGTATTGTATCGCAGAAGGTGCAGGTCAAGGCGGCAGGGGGCGTTCGTGATTTGGATATGGCATTAAAGGTGCGTGAGGCCGGCTGCACACGCTTCGGCGCGACCGCGACGATTGCCATTTTGGAGGAATGTTTTAAACGTAAAGGTAATAAGTAATTCTACGGATTTGGTTTTGATGGTGGAAGATGGACAAGATAAAAGCTGGTGTAATAGGGACGGGATTCATAGGCCCAGCGCATATCGAAGCATTAAGGCGGCTTGGGAATGTAGATGTCGTTGCGCTGGCGGATATTGATGAGCCGACAGCCAAAGCAAAGGCGGTAGCTCTTGGCATCGAGATGTCTTATGGCGACTACAGAGAAATGCTCGCCGACAAAGATATTAAAGCGGTTCATATCTGCACGCCGAACAATCTGCATTATACAATGGCTAAGGATGCGCTGGAGGCGGGTAAGCACGTCGTGAGCGAAAAACCATTGGCCATATCTGCGGACCAGGGCGAGGAGCTTGTGAAACTGGCAGCGAAAAAGAAGGTCGTCAATGCGGTGCATTTCAATATCCGCTATTATCCTCTGATGAGGCAGATCAAACTGATGGTTGAGAAGGGCGAGTTCGGTGAGATTTTCGCCGTCCACGGCTCATACCTGCAGGACTGGCTTTTTTTTCAGACGGACTACAACTGGCGGCTTGAGCCGTCCCTGTCGGGTAAGTCCCGCGCAATAGCCGACGTTGGTTCGCACTGGATTGATTTGGTTGAATATATAACCGGCTTGAGAATCATCGAGGTGTTTGCCGATTTTGCTACGTTGCACAAGACAAGAAAGAAACCGCTCAAGCCCGTGGAAACATACGCGGGCAAAATCCACAGGCCCGAGGACTACAAAGACGTAAAAATCAGCACGGAGGACTATGCGAGTGTGCTGCTGAGGTTTGATAATGGAGCAAAGGGCGTGTTGACTGTCAGCCAGGTCGCGGCAGGCAGAAAAAATCGCTTGTATTTTGAACTTGACGGTTCCCAAAAGGCGGCTGCCTGGGACTCGGAAAAGCCGAATCACATCTGGATTGGCAGACGGGATGGCTCCAATGAAGAGCTGATGCGAGACCCGTCCCTAATCTATCCTGAAGTTCGCGACATCATCAGTTTCCCCGGCGGACACAACGAGGGTTTCCCAGACACATCAAAACAGATGTTCAGGGAGATTTACGCATACATTGCAGAGGGTAATATGAAAGCTGTCCCAAAATTCCCGACGTTCAGGGACGGTCTGCGAGAGCTGGTTTTGTGCGAAAGGATTCTAAAAAGCAATGAAAAACAAAAGTGGATTAAGGTTTGATTTCAGGAGATGCCGACAATGATTAAACTCGGTTTTTTAAGCGTGATACTGGGCGAGTTGTCATTTGAAGAGGTTATCGAATTTGCCGCCGAGATTGGTTTATCCTGTGTTGAGATACCCTGCTGGCCAGCGGGTAAGGCCGAGCGAAAATATGCGGGTGTTTCACATATCGATGTTGCCGGTCTGACCGGGAAGAAGGCCGAGGAAATTAACAAATTTCTCAGGAAAAAGAACGTGACGATTTCGGGACTGGGCTATTACCCGAATCCACTCGACCCGGATAAAAGCAAAGCACAATTCTACATCGACCATTTGAAGAAGGTGGTTATAGCGGCGGCTATGCTTGGCGTGCCCGTCGTCAACACCTTTATCGGCAGGGACCCGAACAAAAATATCGAAGAAAACTTCGCGAAGTTTAAACGGGTCTGGCCTGGTATTGTTCGGTTCGCTCAGCGGCACAAGGTCAAAATCGCCATTGAAAACTGTCCGATGTATTTCACGGACGATGAGTGGCCGGGCGGAAAAAACCTCGCCAATACACCGGAGATATGGAGAAAAATGTTTGAGGCGATTCCATCAAAGAGCTTTGGGCTAAATTTTGACCCGTCTCATTTTGTCTGGCAATTTATGGATCCGGCCAGGGCGATTCATGCGTTCAAAGGCCGCATTTTCCACGTGCATCTCAAGGATGCAAAGATTCTGCGTGACAAGCTCGATGAGGTAGGTATCCTCGCGACGCCATTGCAATTCCATACGCCAAAGCTGCCCGGACTGGGGGATGTCAACTGGGGAGTATTTTTCTCGGCGCTCACCGACGCCGACTACAACGGCTGTGCTGTAATCGAGGTCGAAGACAGAGCATTTGAGGATTCACTGGATACCCGAAAGGCCTCTATAATCCAAAGCCGCAATTTCCTCAGACAGTTCATCGCTGGATAATGTGCTTAGGATGTGCAAAGTCGGGTGAACGAGATTCGGTGCGACAGCGACAGAGAAGATTATGGAAGAATGCTATAAGAGAAAGTAAAAATCAAAAAGCAAGAACTAAAAAGCAACTACAAATTGGCGCGGATTGCGCGGATTTAAGACTGCAAACTATTCCGTTGTCGTTCCCTTCGACAATACTCAGGGCATGCCGGCGACGGCTAAACATTTGGGGTCAGGGTGCGATGAGGATTTGGACTTCTGGTTCGGGGCGTGGGGCGGCGCAGGATTCTGCGAAGAGGCGCCTGGTGCGGCCAAAGGCCGCAACCAAAATTCTAAATCCGAAATCCTAAATCCGAAACCCTCCGTTTGTGAATTCAAAGGAGCCCACCCCGAGGGCAGGCAAATTCTAATTACCAAAAACCAAAATTCAAAACAAGATAAATTCCTGTCTTCGCTTCGCTGCGATCGGAATGAAGTTTTCAACAGAGCATTATGCTTTCTTAGTATTATGCGGGGGTGTTTCGTTAATGTAACTCTCGCGAGGAAAGTTTAGTCGTGCAAACTCACCATGATATTTAAGGGCGGCGCGGCTGCGTCTTCGTCCCGATAAAAAATCGGGACTACGGCGGACAGGCACCAGTTTTATTTTCGGGGAGATTTAACCGAGCAAATTCCCCATGATACTTCTTTATAATCCTCCCCAAAAACTGGGCGCAAAATTGAGGTGAGTTAAGGTGGATT